>JASHSH010000051.1 GCA_030040955.1 Rhodospirillales bacterium | reverse complement strand
CGCACTTTCCCTTTGACGCGGTGCAGCAAGCCTGCCATTGTCCGCGCGGGCCACGATCCCCCAACGGGTCGCGTCCCTTCTGCAAGGGAGGGCATGATGAGCGCATCCGCGCCTCCGGCCGTTCGGCCGTCGGTTCCCCACTTCTCCTCTGGTCCCTGCGCCAAGCGTCCCGGCTGGACTCCGTCCGTGCTCTCGGGCGCCGCTGTCGGCCGCTCGCACCGGGCCAAGATCGGCAAGGCCAAGCTCAGCGAGGTGATCGACCGCAGCAAGGCGATCCTCGGCATTCCCGCCGGCTGGCGCCTGGCCATCGTGCCGGCCTCCGACACCGGCGCCGTGGAGATGGCGCTGTGGTCGATGCTAGGCGCGCGCGGTGTCGACATGCTCGCTTGGGAGAGCTTCGGCGAGGGCTGGGTGACCGACGTGGTCAAACAGCTCAAGCTGGCGAACGCGCGCGTGCTCAAGGCCGATTACGGCAAGTTGCCCGACCTAGGGCAGGTGGACTGGAACAACGACGTGGTGTTCACCTGGAACGGCACCACCTCGGGCGTCCGGGTGCCGGATGGCGCGTGGATCGCCGCCGACCGTGTCGGCCTCGCCATCTGCGACGCGACCTCGGCGGCCTTCGCCATGGAACTGCCCTGGGACAGGCTCGATGTGGTCACCTGGTCCTGGCAGAAGGTGCTCGGCGGCGAGGCGGCGCACGGGATGCTGGCGCTCGGGCCGCGCGCGGTGGCGAGGCTCGAGAGCTACAAGCCGGCCTGGCCGCTGCCCAAGATTTTCCGCCTCACCTCCGGCGGCAAGCTCGCCGAGGGCGTGTTCGCGGGCGAGACCATCAACACGCCCTCGATGCTGGCGGTCGAGGATCAGATCGACGCGCTGAAATGGGCCGAGTCGGTGGGTGGGCTCGCCGGCTTGATCGTGCGCTCGCGGGCCAATCTCGCCGCGCTCGAGGAATGGGTCGCCAAGTCGGCTTGGGCCGCGTTCCTGGCCGAGGACGCGCGCATCCGCTCCTCGACCTCGATCTGCCTCAAGATCAAGGCGCCGTTCGTCGCGCGCCTGTCGGCCGACGACCAGGCGGCGGTGGCCAAGAAGATCGCCTCGCTGCTCGAGAAGGAGGGCGTGGCGCTGGACATCGGCTCGTACCGCGACGCGCCGCCCGGGCTGCGCATCTGGGGCGGCTCGACGGTGGAGGCCGCGGACATCCGCGCGCTCACCCACTGGCTCGATTGGGCCTTCGCCCAGGTCGAGGCCGAATTCCTCGCCAAAGCCTGAGCCGGCGGAGACTCCCATGCCCAAGGTTCTGATCAGCGACAAGCTGAGCGCGGCCGCCGTCCAGATCTTCAAGGAGCGCGGCATCGAGACCGACGTGAAGACCGGCCTCAAGCCCGACGAGCTGAAGTCGATCGTCGGCGGGTACGAAGGCCTCGCCATCCGCTCCTCGACCAAGGTGACCAAGGACATACTCGCCGCGGCGACCAGGCTGCGCGTGGTGGGGCGGGCCGGCATCGGGGTCGACAATGTCGACGTGCCGGCGGCGACCGCGCGCGGCGTGATCGTGATGAACACGCCGTTCGGCAACTCGATCACCACCGCCGAGCACGCGATCGCCATGATGTTCGCGCTCGCCCGCGAGATCCCGCAGGCCAATGCCTCGACCCGCGCCGGCAAATGGGAGAAGTCGCGCTTCATGGGTGTCGAGCTGACCAACAAGACGCTCGGCGTGATCGGCTGCGGCAATATCGGCTCGATCGTCGCCGAACGGGCGATCGGGTTGCATATGCGCGTCCTCGCCTACGATCCGTATCTCTCCGCCGAGCGGGCGAACGATCTCGGCGTCGAGAAGGTGGAGCTCGAAGACCTGCTCGCGCGCGCCGACATCATCACCCTGCATACGCCGCTCACCGACGCGACCCGCGGCATCATCGACGCGGCCGCCATCGCCAAGACCAGGAAGGGCGTGCGCATCATCAACTGCGCGCGCGGCGGGCTGATCGTCGAGGACGATCTCAAGGCAGCGATCGAATCCGGCCATGTCGCCGGCGCCGCGCTCGATGTATTCAAGGAGGAGCCGGCCACCCACAACCCGCTGTTCGGCCTCGAGCAGGTGATCTGCACGCCGCATCTGGGCGCATCTACCACCGAGGCGCAGGAGAATGTGGCGCTCCAGGTCGCCGAGCAGATGGCGGACTATCTGCTGACCGGCGCGGTGGCGAACGCGCTGAACACGCCCTCGGTCTCGGCGGAGGATGCGCCCAAGCTGCGCCCTTACACGCGGCTCGCGCATCAGCTCGGCAGCTTCGCGGGCCAGCTCACCGAGCACGGGCTGAAGGCGGTCACGATTGCGTATGAAGGTCAGGTGGCGGAGCTGCACACCAAGCCGCTGACCGCGATCCTGCTCGAAGGACTGCTCAAGCCGTTCGTCGAGGCGGTCAACATGGTCAACGCGCCGGTCATCGCGAAGGAGCGCAACATCGCGGTGACCGAAACGCGCAACCCGGAATCGAGCGACTACCACACGCTGATCACGCTCACCGTCACCACCGAGCACCAGACCCGGTCGGTGTCCGGCACCCTGTTCGCCGGGGACAAGCCGCGCATCGTCGCGATCAAGGGAATCCCGGTCGAGGCCGAGCTGGGCCGGCACATGCTCTACGTCACCAATCACGACAAGCCGGGGTTCATCGGCCGCCTCGGCACCACGCTCGGCGAGGCGGGCGTCAACGTGGCGACCTTCCATCTCGGACGCGATCAGGCCGGCGGCAATGCCATCGCCCTGATCCAGGTCGACCAGGCGCTGGACGAAACCCTGCTCGACCGGGTCCGCCGAATCCCGAACGTCGTGCAGGTGAAATCGCTGGCCTTCTAGGCCGAATTCGGCCCGCCCGATGGCGCTTGCCCCGGGGCCGGCCCCGGGGTAAACGGGTGCCGATCCGCTTGCGCCGGCTCCGGCGCGCGGCCAAGGGACGAAACGATCGGCCATGAACGAGAGCGCAAATCGGGCCCTGCTTCCGGCTGGGCTGCGCGACATCCTGCCGCCCGCCGCCGAGCTGGAGGCGAAGGTGGTCGGACGGCTGGCCAAGCATTTCGCCGCCCACGGTTACGAGCGGGTCAAGCCGCCGATGATCGAGTTCGAGGACAGTCTGCTCGCCGGCGGCGGCGCGGCGATGGCACCACACAGCTTCCGCCTGATGGATCCGGTGTCGCAGCGCATGCTCGCCGTGCGCGCCGACATGACGCTGCAAGTGGCGCGCATCGCCGAGACCCGGCTGGCGCGTGCCCCGCGCCCGTTGCGGCTCTCCTACGCGGGGCAGGTGCTGCGCGTGCGCGGGACTCAACTCCGCCCCGACCGGCAATTCGGCCAGACCGGCATCGAGCTGATCGGCGTCGACAATGCCGAAGCCGATGCCGAGGCGATCGTTCTTCCCGCCGGCGCGCTGATGGCGCAGGGCATGAAGGGCGTCAGCGTAGACCTTTCGCTGCCCGCCCTGGTGCCGCTGGCCTGCCGTTTGCCGCCTTCGGGATCGGTCCCGGAAGCGCTGAGCGAGGCGCTGAACCGCAAGGACGTGGCGGCGGTCCGGTCGGCCGCGGCGGCGGCCGGGGTTTCCAGCGCCGCCGATCTGCTGGTCACGCTGATCGCCGCCGCCGGTCCCGCCGAGGACGCGCTCGCCAAGATCGCCAAGCTCGCTCTGCCGGCAGGCATCGCGCCGGAAATCACGCGACTGCGCGAGGTCGTGACCCTGGTCCGCGCTGCCTTGCCCGAACTGGCCCTGACGGTCGATCCGGTCGAGCATCGTGGGCTCGCCTATCACACCGGTGTCTCGTTCACGATCTTCTCGAAGCATCCGGCGCTGGAGCTCGGACGGGGCGGACGCTACATCGCGGGCGGGAATGGCGCGGCGGGCGAACCGGCCACCGGCGCGACCCTGTTCACCGACACGATACTTGAAGCGATGCCGATCCCGGCGGGCACCAAGCGCATCTATCTCCCGTACGGCTCCGCCCGCGAGGCGGGCGCGCGGCTGCGCGCCGATGGCTGGGTGACCGTCGCGGGCCTTGCCCCGGTGGCGGACGCGCGCGCCGAGGCCAAACGACTCGGCTGCGGCTTCGCGCTGGCGGGCGGCAAGCCCATTCCGGCGGAGTAGGGCGCGATGGGCAACGTCGCGGTCGTCGGCGCCCAGTGGGGCGACGAGGGCAAGGGCAAGGTGGTCGATTGGCTGTCCGAACGGGCCGAAGTGGTGGTCCGTTTCCAGGGCGGCCACAATGCCGGCCACACGCTGGTGGTCGGCGGCCAGACCTACAAGCTTTCGCTGCTGCCCTCGGGCGTGGTGCGCGGCAAGCTCTCGTTCATCGGCAGCGGCGTGGTGGTCGACCCGTGGGCGCTGATCGGCGAGATCGCGCGCATCAAGGAGCAGGGAATCGCGGTCACGCCGTCGCTGCTCAAGCTGGCCGAGAACGCGGCGCTGATCCTGCCGCTGCACGGCCACATCGACCGCGCGCGCGAGGAGGCATCCGGCGCGGGCAAGATCGGCACCACCGGGCGCGGCATCGGACCCGCCTACGAAGACAAGGTGGCGCGCCGCGCGATCCGCGTCTGCGACCTCGCCGACGAGAGCGTGCTCGAGCAGAAAATCGAGCGGCTGCTCGCGCATCACAACGCGCTGCTGCGCGGCCTCGGCATGGCGGAGGTCGAGGGCGGCGAGCTGCTGCGCAAGCTGATCGAGATCGCGCCGCAGGTTCTGCCTTACGCCGACGTGGTGTGGATGCGGCTCGACGAGCTGCGGCGCGCGGGCAAGCGGATCCTGTTCGAGGGCGCGCAGGGCGCGATGCTCGATGTCGATCACGGGACCTATCCCTTCGTCACCTCGTCGAACACGGTGGCCGGCCAGGTGGCGACCGGGGCCGGGGTCGGGCCCGGGCAGGTGGGCTATGTGCTCGGCATCTGCAAGGCCTACACCACGCGGGTCGGATCGGGGCCGTTCCCGACCGAGTTGGCGGATGCGACCGGCAAGCTGATCGGCGAGCGCGGCCGGGAGTTCGGTGTGGTCACCGGCCGGCCGCGGCGCTGCGGCTGGTTCGACGCGACCCTGGTGCGCCAGGCGATCCGGGTGGGCGGCATCAACGGCATCGCGCTCACCAAGCTCGACGTGCTCGACGGGTTCGATTCGCTCAACATCGCGGTCGGCTATCGGCTGGGGAGCGAGCGGATCGCGCATCTGCCCGCCTCGATGGCGCAGCAGGCGGCGGTCGAGCCCATCTACGAGCGGCACGAGGGATGGGCCGAAAGCACGCGCGGCGCGCGCTCCTGGGTGGAGCTTCCCGCGGCGGCGATCAAATATGTGCGGCGCATCGAGGAGCTGATCGAGGCACCGGTCACGCTGCTGTCCACCAGCCCGGAGCGCGAGGACACGATCCTGGTGCGCGATCCCTTCGCCGCTTGAGTCGGGCGGCGGGCGCGGCTACATTCTGCGCGATCCCGCCGGGGGGATCGAGGGCACGGGATGGCCAACGAGGTACCGAAGGGCGCGGGCACGCCCGTCATGCTGCGGGATCGCTACGGCATCTATCCCGGCGCCCCGCTGGCAGATTTCTCGACGCCGACCGGACAAGCCTTCCACGCCGACGATCGCCGCGCCGCGATCGGCGACAAGCCGCTATTCGCGCTGCTCGTGCGGCCCGGCCTGCCCTGCCGTCCCGACGCGATGCGCATCCTCAAGGGGATCGAGCATCCGGCGCTGATGACCCTGGTCGACTGGGGCGTGATCGACTGGCCGCCGATCCGCCGCAAGGTGGTGGCGGTGATCTACGAGCGGCCCACCGGCGGCCGCGTGATGGCCGATCTCGGCGCCTCGTTCAAGCGGGTCGAGGATCACGAAGTGATCCGCAAGGTCGTGCTGCCCGCGGTCGGCGCGCTGCGCGAGATGGCGAAGCACAATCTCACGCACCGCGCGGTGCGCCCGACCAACCTGTTCTGGGCGACGCCCGATCATGACAGCATCGTTCTCGGCGACTGCACCACCTCGCCGCCGGGCTTCGACCAGCCGCCGATGTTCGAAACCATCGAATCGATGATGACGCACCAGGCGGCGCGCGGCGCCGGCAGCTTCGGCGACGATCTCTACGCCTTCGGCGTTTCCCTGGTGGTGATGCTGCTCGGGCGCAATCCGGTCCCCAACATGGAAGACGACCAGCTGATCCGCGCCAAGATGGCGGACGGGACCTACAACGCTTTGACCAGCGACGACCGCATGCCGATCCAGGTGATCGAGCTGCTGCGCGGCCTGCTCAGCGACGAGCCGCGGCAGCGCTGGAGCCACGAATCGCTCGAACAGTGGATCGCGGGCCGTCGCCTGCCCACCACGCAGACCCGGATCGAGAAGCGCGCCGCCCGCGGATTCCCCTTCCTGGAGCGCGAGTACTACAACGCGCGCGAACTCGCGCTCGCCTTCTCGCGCAACTGGGACGCGGCGGTGACTCAGGTCTCGGACGGCAGGCTCGAGCTCTGGGTCCGCCGTTCGATCGACAACAAGGACATGGCCAACGAAGTGGCCACCGCGGTCGGCACCGCGGGCTACGCCTCCTCGGACAAGCGTGTCGCCGACGAGATCCTGCTGTGCAAGATCTGCCTCATCCTCGATCGGCAGGCGCCCCTGCGCTACAAGACGCTGGCCGTGATGCCCGACGGCATCGGCTCGCTGCTTTCCCTCACCATGGCGGAGGGCGCCGACGTGCGGCTGCTCGCCGAAATGCTGGTGCGCGAGGTCCACAAGACCTGGATGGAGACGCGCGAATACACGCCCGAGAGCGCCACGCTCGACACCAAGCTGAAGGCGCAGCGCCCGTTCCTCGAGCGCGCCAGCATCGGCAACGGCATCGAGCGCGTGCTCTACGAGGTCAACGAGAACGCTCCCTGCATGAGCCCCTACACGATCGACGACTATGTGGTGGAGCTGAAGGACCTGCTGCCGGCGCTGAACGCTTACGCCAAGAAGGGCGAGGGGAAATGGCCGATCGACCGCCACGTGGCGGCGTTCCTGGCGGCGCGGGCCAATTTCGACATCGCCCGCCAGATGAGCGAGATCGGCGATCCCAGCCTGGAGAAATCCGGCATGGCGATGCTCGACCTCCTCGCCATGGTGCAGTGGCGCCAGGGGCAGACCGGCCTCTATGGGTTGACCAGCTGGATCGGCGGGCTGGTCCAGCCGATCATCAACAGCTACCACAACCGGCAGAAGCGCAAGGATCTGGAGCGCGAGGTGCCCAAGCTCGTGCGCCAGGGCAATCTGGTCGACCTCGCGCGGCTGCTCGACAATGCCGACGAGCGCTACAAGGACCGCAGCGGCTTCGAGCAGGCCTGCAATGAGTGGAAGGAGGCGGCGCGCGAGATCCGCGAGATCAACGCGGGACGCGATTCGCGCGGCGAGGAGGCGGCCAAGACGGCGCAGCAGATCGCGGCCCTGGTCTCGGTGACGGCCTCTCTCCTGGCCACGCTCGGACTGGCGATCGCGAGGCTGTTCTGATGGGCAAGGCGCCCGCCAAGAAGGCGGCGGCCCCGGGCAAGGGCCGCCCGCGGGGGGCCAAGGGAGGACGGGGCGCGGCGGCGGCCGAGCAGACGGAGGGGCTGTTCGCGGGAGGGGCGCTGCTGAGCCCGACCAACAAGCTCCTGCTGCTGCTGGTCGTCATCGCGCTGATTCCGTTCTCGCTGCCGACGGTGATCTTCCTGTTCTTCGGCATGCTGCCCACGATTGCCGCGGCGCTGGCGCCGAAGAGCATCGGCCGCAACGCGTGGATCAGCGTGGGCGGGCTCAACTTCGCCGGCTTGGCGCATTGGCTGTTCGCGCTATGGTTCGGCCACCACACGATGCAGTACGCGTTCTCGCTGCTGCTCGGCATCACGCCGGTGCTGGTCGCCTATGCCGGCGCCGGGCTGGGCTGGGGCATCTATCTGGCGATGCCGCCGGTGGTGAACGCGTTCATGTCGGTGCAGTCGGCGCGCCGCCTGGTCGTGCTGGTGGCGAACCAGAAGAAGCTGGTCGAGCAGTGGGGCGACGGCGTGATTTCGCGCGAGCCGGTCAAGGACAAGGACGAGACGCCCGACGGCGCGGCGCCGCCCGCTCCCGCGCCGGCCCCGGCGGGCGCCGGGGCCAAGCCAGCGAAGGCGGGGTAGGCTTCGTCTCTTACAGCCGCCGCTCCGCCAGCGCGTGGCGTACCGACTTCTGCAACTTCTCGAAGGCGCGCACCTCGATCTGGCGCACGCGTTCGCGGCTGATGCCGTATTGCTGGCTGAGATCCTCGAGCGTCATCGGGCTGTCGCGCAGGCGCCGCTCGGTGAGGATGCGCCGCTCGCGCGCGTTCAGACCGGTGAGCGCGTCGGCCAGAAGGTGCCGCCGCGCCGAGGACTCTTCCCGCTCGCCCAGATCGCGTTCCTGGTCGGCGGTCTCGTCGACCAGCCAATCCTGCCACTCGTCCTCGCCGTCGATGCGGACGGGCGCGTTCAGGCTGTGGTCCGGACTGGCGAGGCGGCGGTTCATGTTCACCACCTCCTCCTCGGCCACGTCGAGATCGTTCGCGATCCGGGTGACCAGTTCCGGCGGCAGGTCGCCGTCCTCGATCGCCTGAAGCTGCCCCTTCAGCTTGCGCAGGTTGAAAAACAGCTTCTTCTGCGCGGCGGTGGTGCCCATCTTCACCAGCGACCAGCTGTGCAGGATGTATTCCTGGATCGCGGCGCGAATCCACCACATCGCGTAGGTGGCCAGGCGGAAGCCGCGCTCGGGATCGAAGCGGCGCACCGCCTGCATCATTCCGACATTGCCTTCGCTGATCAGATCGGCGACCGGCAGCCCGTAGCCGCGATAGCCCATGGCGATCTTCGCCACCAGGCGCAGATGGCTGGTGACCAGCCGGTGCGCGGCGGCCATGTCGCCGCTGTCCGCGTAGCGCTTGGCAAGGTCGTATTCCTCCTCGGCCGTCAGCATCGGGTAGCGGCGGATATCCTGCAAATAGCGGGACAGGCTGCTGTCCGGCGCCGGGCCGGACCTATTCGGCATTGCCGTCACTGCCGTCCTCCTCGACTTGGGCGACCCGGCCGCCAGGTCGGCCGGCGCCCGGGAGTTTCCCCGAACGCAAGACCGAGGTTACAATACCATACTATTACACTCAAGTATAGGATCGGTTACAATTCGTTTATCGAGGAAATTAGGCTACTGAAATCATTAGGTATGTCGCTCCGGAATAGCAGGGTTTCCCCGGTGCTCGGGTGCTCAAATCCGAGTAAACCGGCATGCAAAGCCTGGCGGGGGAAGGCGGCAAGGAGGGTCTCGATCCGGTCGCGCGCCGACTTGCGGCGCCTGCCATAGACCGGATCGCCGACGAGGGGATGGCCGATCGAGGCCAGATGGACCCGGATCTGATGGGTGCGGCCGGTAGCGAGACGGCATTCGAGCAGCGCCGCCTCGCCGCCCCAGCTTCGCAGCACGCGGTAGCGCGTCAGTGCCTCCTTTCCGCCGCGCGCGACGACGGCCATCTTCTTGCGGTCGCGCCGGCTGCGCCCGATTCGGCCGCCGATTTCGCCGGCGGCCGGAGCCGGCACGCCCCAGGAGAGCGCTGTGTATGCGCGCGCGACCGTATGCGCGGCGAACTGGGCGGCGAGAGACCGATGCGCGGCGTCGGTCTTGGCGGCGACGATCAGCCCGCTGGTATCCTTGTCGAGCCGGTGCACGATGCCCGGACGGCGCTCGCCGCCGATGCCGGACAACGAATCCCCGCAGTGATGCAGCAGCGCGCTGACCAGCGTGGAAGTCGCGTTGCCTGGCGCCGGATGGACCACCATGCCGGCGGGCTTGTCGACCACGATCAGCTGATCGTCCTCATGCACGACGGCGAGAGGAATCGCTTCGGGCGCGGGCCGCGCCGGAATGGGCGGCGGAATCTCCAGCTGGTACCGTTCGCCGGCGCGCACAGGCCGGCTCGCATCGACCGCGACCACCCCTTCCAGCCGCACCTGGCCGGCCGCGATCAACGACTGGAGCCGCGCGCGCGACAGTTCGGGAACGACGCCGGCGAGCCATTTGTCGAGCCGCTGGCCCGCTTGTGGCGCCGCCACCGAGAGCGTATGTAGGGCGCTCGCCGGGCGCGAAAGGGCGCTGTCGGACATCGGCCCAGGCTGGCGCAAAGGATGCGGCTGCTCAAGACGATCGTGATCGCGATGGGGATCGCCATCGTGCTCGGCATCGGGGCGCTGGGCTGGATGCTGGTCCAGCGGCTGGGCGCCGGAGCCAGCGCCGCTTCCGCCGCGGGGACGGCCAGACCCGCGCCCCCGTTCGGACAGGTCGAGGTCACTGCGCCCGCCGGAATGCGCTTCGAGCAGATGGCGACCGCGGGCGACCGGCTGCTGCTGCGCTTCTCGGGTCCCGTGGGCGAGCGCATCCTGGTGATCGACCCGGCCAGCGGAAAGCAGACCGGCGCGATCGCGATTCCTCCCGCCGGTCCATGAACGCACCACCGCGGCTGCGGATCGCGCGCGCCCTGCTCGACGAGTTGCGCGAGGCGGCCGCGCGCGCCTATCCCGAGG
>JASHSH010000457.1 GCA_030040955.1 Rhodospirillales bacterium | reverse complement strand
GCTGCACATCATCCGCTGCGTATTGACCACGCCCTTGGGCGAACCCGTCGAGCCCGAGGTGAACAGGATCTTGCCCACCGTGTCGGGTCCGACGCGCGCGTGCGCGGCGTCGACCGTGTCCGTCGGCGCCGCTTCCAGCAGCGCGTCGAACGGCGTGCTCGCGCGGTCGGGGAGCGGATCCGCCGCGGTCACCAGCTCGGCGCCGGACGCGACCGAGGCGGCGATGGCGCGCGCGTATTTTTCGCCGCTCGCCGCGAACACCAGGCCGGGGGTGAGGAGCCCGACCGTGTAGCGCAGCTTGCCGAGATCGGTGGAGACCAGGGAATAGGCCGGCGAGATCGGCGAATAGGGAATGCCGACATGCATCGCGGCGAGTCCGAGCAGCAGATGCTCGATGCCGTTCTCGGATAGGATCGCCACCGGCCGTTCGGGCGAAAGCCCGCGGCGCAGCAGCGCCTGGCCGATGCGCCGCACCTTGTCCCAAGTCTCGGCATAGGTCAGCCGGCGCCAGTTTCCGTCCGCGCCGCGCCGCGCGACGAAGACGCGGTCGGGCGCCGCCTCGGCCCAGTGCGCGAGACGGTCGGTGAGGTTCCGCGCATATTCTCCCAGCGGATGCGGCGAGCGCAGCAGCCAGCTTCCGTCCGCGTTCCGGGTCGCGACCGTGTCGCGCGGGCCCAGGCGGACGGCGCGGAACGGAGCCTCCGTCACGGCTTGGCCACCTTGCCGGCGCGCTTGGCGAGGAATTGGCGGATGCGCGCCTTCGCCTCCGGCGCGCTCTGGGTCACCGCCGCCATCAGCGCCTCGGCGAAGAAGCCTTCGTCGCGTCCCGATTCGGCGATGCGCGGCAACGCCTGGATCACCGCGTAGTTGGTGAGCGGCGCGTTGGCGGCGATCTTGCGCGCGAGATCGACCGCCATCGCCAGGCCCTCGCCCGCGCCGGCCCGATACTGGGCAAGGCCGATGGCGGCGCCCTCCTCGGCGGAATAGACGCGCCCCGTCAGCATCATGTCCGCCATGCGGGGCACGCCGATCAGGCGCGAGATGCGCACCGAACCGCCGCCGCCGACGAAAATGCCGCGCTGGCCCTCGGGAAGGGCGAAGAAGGCCGAAGGCTCGGCGATCCGGATATGCGCCGCGGCGGCGAGCTCGAGGCCGCCCCCGACTACCGCGCCGCGCAGCACCGCGATCACCGGAACCTGGCCGAATTCGAGCGCCTGGAAGGCGCGGTGCCAGCGCCGCGAATGCTCGACCCCCTCCACGGCCGTGCGCTCCCGCATCTCGGCGAGGTCGAGACCGGCGCAGAAGTGATCACCGGCGCCGTGCAGGACCACCGCCGCCACGCCCTCGGGCGGCGCGGCGAAGAATTCCCCGATCGCCGCGATGGTCGGGTCGTCGAGCGCGTTGCGCTTGACCGGCCTGTCGAGCCGCAAGGTCGCGACCGTGCCGTCGCGCTCCAGATGCAGATTGTGCCCGGCCCGCGATTTGCGCGTCATGTGCCGCTCCCGGCGAGACCAAGCAGCTTGACCGCGTTTTCCTTCAAGATCAGCGGCCGCACCTCGGGCTTGAACGGGGCGGCTTCGAAATCCGCCAGCCAGCGATCGGGCGTGATGTGCGGATAGTCGGAGCCGAACAGCATCTTATGCTTCAAGGGGCCGTTGGCGTATTGCACCAGTTGCGGCGGGAAGTATTTCGGCGACCAGCCCGACAGGTCGATATAGACCTGCGGCTTGTGCAGGCAGATCGACAGCGCCTGGTCCTGCCACGGCCAGGACGGGTGGGCGAGGATGATCGGCATGTCGGGAAAATCCACCGCCACGTCGTCGACATACATCGGATCGCCGTAGCGCAGGCGGATGCCGCCGCCGCCGGGCATGCCGGTGCCCATTCCCGAATGGCCGGTGTGGAAGATGGCGGGCAACCGGGCTTCCGCGATCGCCTCGTAGAGCGGGTAGCAGGCGCGGTCGTTGGGCGCGAAATCCTGCACCTGCGGATGGAACTTGAAGCCGCGCACCTTGTAGTCGCGGATCAGCCGGCGCGCCTCGCGCGCGCCCATCCTGCCGCGCAACGGATCGATGCTGGCGAACGGGATCATCACGTCGGCACTGGCGTTGGCGAACTCGGCGACTTCCTCGTTGGCGACGCGCCGGCGTCCGGTCGAGCGCTCCGAGTCCACGGGAAAGACGACGCAGCCGATGCGGCGGGCGCGGAAATAGGCGGCGATCTCGGCCAGCGGCGGGCGATTGTCCCCGGTCTTGAAATACTTGCGCGCGGCCTCGAGGAACGGGTCCGGCATGTCGTCGGGCGGATCGCGCGAGGACATCTCGGCATGGGTGTGCACGTCGATCGCCACCAGCTCGGCCGGATTCATCTCTGTGTTCCTCTCCATCGTTCTTCGCTTCCGCTCAGGCGCCGGCGCGCGCCGCGCCCAGACCGAGATAGAGCTCCACGATGCGCGGATCGCGGGCGAGTTCGGCGGCGGGACCGCGCATCGCGATCTCGCCCAGCTCCATCAGATAGGCATGGTCCGCCAGCTCGAGCGCCATGCGCGCATTCTGCTCGACCAGGAGGATCGACACGCCCGTCTCCCGGAGCGCGGC
>JASHSH010000456.1 GCA_030040955.1 Rhodospirillales bacterium | reverse complement strand
TCCAGCGCGCGTCGCGGCGCGCCCGATGCGCTTGGATGCGCGCCGCCATCTCGGCGTCGCCCGCTTCGGCCGTGGCGATGTAGACCGGCTCGGGATGCGCGGCGAGGAGGGATTCGGCGTATGCGCTCTTGCCCGAGCGCGCGCCGCCCAGGATCAGGGTAAGAGGCGCGAGCGCTTGCGCGGCGGCGGATGACGGTCGGGCAACGGGCGACGCGGCGGCGTCGGGCAAGGGCGTTCCTCCCTCCGAGGAATTTTGGGCCGTTCCTTCCGGGGAGGTCTCCTGGCTAGGGGATCGCCGGCCGCGGCGCCTTCCCGGCCCCTTGATCGGAGCCAGTGGCCGAATGCCGCGGCCTCACCCTTCACAGTTGCGGGGGCAGCGCCGGCGGACCGGACTTCCCTGTCCCGGAAGAGGCGGCGAGCCTAGCATCCGGGCGGGCGGGGTCAACCGGACGAACGGCCCGGCCCAATACCGGCTTGCCTCACGCCTTACGGATTTTTCGCCTCTCCTTCGACTCGGCGCTGCGCGCCGGCTCAGGACGAGGCGAAAAATGTCTCGAAGGGGAAGACAAGCCGAGACGGCTTTCACTCCTCCTTGTAGCCGAGCGCCTGCTCGTTGCCCTTGGCGCCGTAATATTTGTAGGGCAGGAACTTGCCCGACATGGTGATGCGCACCCGGTCGCCCTTTGGATCGGGCTGGCGCGAAATCTCGAGATCGAAGTCGATCGCCGACATGATGCCGTCGCCGAACTCCTCCTCGATCAGCGCCTTCCAGGCCGGGCCGTTGATCATCACCAGCTCATAGAAGCGGTAGATCAACGGATCGGTGGGCGGCATCGGCACCCCGCGCGCCGGCACCTCGTTGAGCATGCGCTTCTCGGACTCGGTGAGGCCGAACAGCTTCTGCGCGCGCTCGCATTGCGGCCTGGTGAGCTTCATCTGGCCGAGCAGGGCGCCGACCACCAGCACCTCCGACATGCCGCCGATCTCGGCGGCGATGCGCTTCCAGCTCCAGCCCTGGTCGCGCTTGATGTCGAGGATCTTCTCGGTCAGTTGCGCGCGCTGCATGTGGGAGCCTCCTCGCATGGCGTGGATGAGAATTGGGGCCGGTCGCGGTCGGGCGACAGACGGATCCCGCGTTCCTATTAGCATCCGTGGACCATGCCCTCAATCGAACGCGAGTGCGCGATCCGACGCCGGGCCGACGGCATCAATCCCGACCGGCGGCATCCTCGGCTTCGCGTCTCAGCCGGGAAGCTTCCGCCTTCAGGAGAGGAAGATCGTGGACGATCACGTCCCAGACCAGAAGCAGATCGACGCTCCAATAGCCATGAATAAGCCGGTTGCGGAATGCGATGACCTTGCTCCAGAGCGGATCGGCAGGTTGTCGTGATGCGGGCGACAGCTTGTTGGCCGCTTCGCCGATAATCTCGAAATTGCGGATGACCGCATCTTGAATCAGCCGCGACCGCATGAACGGGTCGCGGCCGTCCGCCACATATTCCTCGATCGCTATGCTATCCGCGATATGCCCGAGATAAGGGAGATCGCTCCTCACAAAGGCCGCGCCTGGTCTTCGATGAACGGCCGGAAATGGGGACTCAGGCTGCGGTCGATCACAAGATCGACGCGACGCGACAGGGCGGCTTCGAGCTCGGCGACCAGGGCAAGATAGTCGCCGAACCCCCGATCCTCCGCCATATCGATCAGCAGATCGATGTCGCTGTCGGGTCGCTCCTCGCCGCGCGCCGCTGAACCGAACAGGCGCAGGTTCGAAGCGCCGTGCCGGGCGGCGATGGCGAACAACAGATCGCGGCGGCGGCCGAGCTCTTCGCGCAGCGACATTGACGTGCAATCCCTTCGGTAACCCGAGCGGGCATTCTAGTCCATCGGCCCCCGAGAGGTAAGGATCGGCCTTCGCACCAGCACCACCGGGATGCGCAATCGCCGCGCCGCCGCGATCTTGGCCTCGGTGGCCGGTCCGCCGCTCGCCTTGGTCACCACAAGGTCGATGGCGAAGCCGCGCAGCAACGCGAGCTCTTCGGCAAACGCGAACGGCCCGCGTCCGAGCACGAGGACATGGCTGGGCAAGGGCAAGGGCCGCGCCGGCGCCTCGATCAGCCGCACCAGATAGAAGGGTCCGCCGCGGCGGAGGAACGGCGCCAGCTCCTGCGCGCCGACGGTGAGGAACACGCGCCGTCCCAGCGTCGCCGCCATCCGCGCGGCCTGGTCCATGTCGGTCGCCCAGCGCCAGCGATCGCCGGGGCGGCGGCGCCACATCGGCCGCTCGATCCGCTCCAGCGGCAGGCCGAGGCGCCCGCAGGCCGCTTGCGCATGCGCCGAGATCGCGGCGGCGAAGGGATGGGTGGCGTCGATCACCCGGTCGATGCCCTCGCGCGCCAGATATTCCGCGAGCCCGTCGGCGCCGCCAAATCCGCCCACGCGCAGCTCGCCCGGCAGGTCGGGCCGGCCGCGCAGTCGGCCGGCGAGCGAGGTGACGATTTCCGCATCCGGGCGTTCGCGGGCGATGCGGCGCGCGATCTCGCCCGCCTCCGCCGTCCCGCCCAGGATCAAAATTCGCTCGCGCCTATTCGGCATGGCCGACCGACCCGAGCGGCGGGTTCCTCATGCCCGGACGGTAGACCCCGCGGTCACAGGCGCAAAGTCCGCGCGAAAACCCTGTCGCGCCGCCCCGCCGCGTGCTAGGTCCCCGGCATGGACCTGCCCGTCGATCTGCCTCCGTTCCGCCCCGGCGAGGTCTGGCTGGTGGGCGCGGGGCCCGGCGATCCCGGCCTGCTTTCCCTGCTCGCGTTGCACGCGCTGCGCGCGGCGGATGTGGTGGTCTACGACGCGCTGGTCGACGAGCGCGTCCTCGCCCTCGCTCGGCCCGGGGCCGCGCGCGAGAATGCCGGCAAGCGCGGCGGGCGTCCCTCGCCGCAGCAGCCCGATATCTCGCGCCGCCTGATCGCGCTGGCCCGCGAGGGAAGCCGCGTGCTCCGGCTCAAGGGCGGCGACCCGTTCGTGTTCGGCCGCGGCGCGGAGGAGGCGCTCGCGCTCGCCGAGGCGCGCGTGCCGTTCCGCGTGGTGCCGGGGATCACGGCTGGAATCGGCGGGCTCGCCTATGCCGGCATCCCCGCCACGGCGCGCGGCGCCAACGCCGCGCTCGCCTTCGTCACCGGCCACGACGCGGCCGGCGAGGTGCCCGATTCCTTCGACTGGGCCGGCATCGGAACCGCCATCCCGGTGCTCGTCTTCTACATGGCGCTCCAGCATCTGGAGAACATCGCCTCCCGCCTGATCCAGGCCGGGCGCAGCCCCGCCGAGCCCGCCGCCATCGTCTCGCGCGCCTGCACCCCGGCGCAGAAGGTGATCGAATCCGACCTCGCGCAGGTCGCCCGGGCCGCGCGCGAGCAAGGCGCCGAGCCGCCGGCCATGCTCGTGGTGGGCGAGGTGGTGCGGCTGCGCGGCCGGCTCGACTGGTTCCGGCCCCGCGGAGCGCCTTGAACCGCGCTCGCGCCGGGGACTATGCTCTGGCCGCCCGCGCATCTCATTTCCGGTCGCTCCCATGGAATCGGAGTCCAGCCGCCGCCTGATCCGGCGGCGCATCGCCATCTTCGCCTCGCTGACCGTCTTCGCCCTGGTCTGCGTCGGCGTTGTCCTTTGGATGACCGGAACCCAGGCGCGCGCCTCGATCGGGGGTCCGTTCGCGCTCACCGACCAGCGCGGCAAGCCGGTCACCGACGCCGACTATCGCGGCAAGCTGATGCTGGTCTATTTCGGCTACACCTATTGCCCGGATGTCTGCCCGACCACGCTTTCGACCATCGCCAACGCGCTCAACGCGCTCAAGCCGGCCGAGCGCGCGCAGGTCGCGCCGATGTTCATCACCGTCGATCCCGAGCGCGACACGGCGCAGACGATGGCCGACTATGTCACGAACTTCGCGCCCGATCTCGTCGGACTCACCGGCACGCCGGACCAGATCGCCAAAGTCGAGCGCGAATACCATGTCTACGCCGCCAAGGTGCCGGCCGCCGACGGGTCCTACAGCATGGACCACAGCTCGATCATCTATCTGATGGGCAAGGACGGGCGGTTCCGCGCCATCGTCGATGCCGGTGCGCCGGCCGGCAAGATCGACGAGGCGATCCGCGCCAATCTGTGAACCGCGCGTGACCGGGCGCGCGCGCCCCGCTCCCGGACTGATCATCGCCGCTCCCGCCTCGGGCAGCGGCAAGACCGTGGTCGCGGCGGGGCTGATCCGCGCGTTGATCCGCCAGGGCCTGGCGGTCGCCCCGGCCAAGATCGGACCCGACTATATCGACCCCGCCTTCCTCGCCGCCGCGGCCGGGCGCGACTGCGCGAGCCTCGATCCGTGGGCGCTGCGTCCGGCAAGCTTGGCCGCGCGCGTCGCCGTGCTGGGCGATTCCGATCTCGTCCTGTGTGAAGGCGTGATGGGCCTGTTCGACGGCGCCCTCGACGCGGCCGGCGAAACGCGGGGCTCCACCGCCGACCTCGCCGCGCTCACGGGCTGGCCGGTCATCTTGGTGGTCGATGCCTCCCGCCAGGGCGCCTCGGCCGCCGCTCTGGTCCGGGGCTTCCGCGACCATCGCGCGGACGTCCCCGTGGCGGGCGTGCTGTTCAACCGGGTGGGCGGGGAGGCGCATCGCGCGGCGATCGAGACCGCCTGCGCGCGGCATCTGCCTGAATTGCCGATCCTGGGCTGGCTGCCGCGCGACCCCGCGCTTTCGCTGCCCTCCCGCCATCTCGGGCTGGTGCAGGCGCGCGAGCTCGAAGCCCTCGCCATCC
>JASHSH010000455.1 GCA_030040955.1 Rhodospirillales bacterium | reverse complement strand
ATATACGTCAAGCGAATGCTTCAAGTGGGACTGCCCGAAGTCCTTCGGGGTCAGATCGCGCGGGCGCTGTTCGCTCAGTACGTCAGCATTGACGAGCGTTCATTCGCGAGCGAGCTCTATATGAATATGGAGCAGCTGAGACTTATGTTGGGTTGCGGAATGTATGTCGGATCGCACGGTGATCGCCACTATTGGCTCGACTCTTTGGACCTCGAAGGCCAGACCAGGGAGGTCAACAATGGCGTTGCGTTCCTGCGAGAATTAGGGGTGCGAGTCGATGATTATTGGGTCATGTGCTATCCATATGGCGCCTGGAACGAGCGACTGCTGGGGATGCTCCGCGGCTCATCCTGCGCATTGGGGGTGACCACGGAAGAGGCCATCGCCCGAGTAGGGGTGCATGACCCTCTTCTATTTCCTCGCCTCGACACAAATAGATTTCCCAAGCGCTGATCCGGCGAAACCCTAACCAACCCAGGATTGAAGTCGTCAGCATATGGATGAAATGCGTTGAATGCGGATCAACCGTCGACTGCTATTCCACAGCATCTCAAGGAAGCGGCAGCGCAATCTCCTATTGCCCGTGTTCGCCGGGAGTTGCCTTTTTTGGGGGCAGAACGGTAGCCCGCCACCGGTGCCAAGACGCGTCTCGAATGGCGTCCTCTAACGGATAGGCACCGCGACGACCCAACGGTACTTAGTGTCGTCGCCTCCGGCACGCCAATTTCCTGCACCTGTCTGGGCCAATCGTTCGCGCTAGCGGCGCCTGATCGACATGGCGCGCGGACCGGATCGACGATGCCGGCACGGCCCCAAACGGACCTTCCGGCCATTTCGATGTGGAAGTTGGGGTGTTCCGCGAGCGCGAGGCGGTCGGCCGGGATGCCGGAAAAGTTCGCGCCGCAAGCCGGGGGCTCAGCTTGCGGCGCGGTGTTTGCTCCTCGCGTAGCCGTCTTCGCGGCGGGATATCTGTCCGCGGAGACCTGGCCGGATTCCTTAGGCGTTCACCGACAGCAGATTGCCGATCGTGCTATTGGTGTACTGGCCATTCTGCGCGCTGAGCTGGTAGGCAAGGAACTGCTCGAGGTTGGACAGGAACTGGCTGGTGAGCGAATTCGTGCTGCTGCTCGACGAAGTGTCGGTCGAGTTGGAGCTGCTGGACGATGCCGGCTCGGTGATGGTGATGGAGGCGCCATCGGCGTAGGTGATCGTGGTCGTCGTCGAGCCGTTGGCGTTGGTCACCGTCTGCGTCGTGGTGCCGGTCGAGTCGCTCGACGAGTCGGTCGAGGCGGTTGAACCAGTCGAGCTGGACGAGCTGGACGAGGACTGCTCGCCGCCGAAGCCGATCGGGGGCGGACCGCCGAACCCGCCGGGACCGCCCGACCCGCCCTGCCAGCCGGCGCCGTCCGCTCCGCCCGTCCCGCCCTGGCTGCCGGGTTGCGGCAGCGAGGAGGCGAGTTCGCTGAGCGTGATTCCGCTGCTGTCGCTGCTGTTGCTGCTGCTCGAGCCGGTCAGCTGCTGGTAGAGCGCGTCGGCCTCGCTGGCCGTGCCGCCGTTGTTGGTGAACGCGGTCTCCAGCTGCGATTCGGAAATGGTGCTGGAGCCGTCCGTGTCGATCGCATCGAACAGTGCCACCGCGAATGGATTGGTCGAGTCGGTCGAATTGCTCGACGCGTCGGTCGAATTGCTCGTCGTGTCGGTCGAATTGCTAGAGCTGGAGCTGGAGCTGGTCGTCGAGCCGCTGGAGTCGCCGGACTGCGACTCGAGCTGGGACAGGATGGCGCCCAGCACGCCGGGACCAAACCCAATCCCGCCGCCGGTGGGCATCGACTGCGACGAATCGCCGGATCCGCCGCCGAAACCCGGCCAGCCGCCCGAGCACTCGCCCGTCGAGCTCGTTCCCGTGGTGTCGGTCGAGTTCGACGAGCTGCCGGAATTGGCCGAGACATAACCGCTCAGCAATTGCTGCTGAAGCAAGGCCAGTAGATTCGAGGAGTTCACGCCGCTGGCAGTGCTCATGATGCGCTCCTACCTTGAAGCCCCGGGCCGCTTGCCCGATTTTGGTAGACGCCTATTAAACGGGGCAGACCACCGACTCCTGCGCCGGCAAACGAGAAATCTTTTCGCCACGCGATTGCGCCTCGGCGCCCTCGAGGGCGGCGCGCAGCTGCTTGCGCGCGCGGAACAGCAGCGATTCCATGGTTCCGACGCTGACTTGCATGGCTTTGGCGGCCTCGGCGCAGGTCAGCCCTTCCCGCACCGCCAGAATGATCGCGGCCCGTTGGCGCGGCGGAAGCGACGCCATCGCACGCATCACCAGCTGCATCGTTTGGCGTTGTATCGCGATGGATTCCGGGCTCGGATCGGCGTCCGGAACCGCTTCGGCGTGGCTGAGGGAAAGGGTGACGCGAATCGCCCGGCGCAACTGGTCGAGGCAAAGGTTGACGACAATGCGATACATCCAGGTGGTAACCCGAGCCTCGCTGGAGCGCCATTGCGGCGCGTTCCGCCAGATACGCAGAAACGCCTCCTGCACGATCTCCTCCGCATCGGCGGAATTGCGGAGCAGATGAAAAGCGACGCTCAAGCAGCGCTCGCCGTGGCGCCGGCACAGAGCGGAGAACGCTCTCTGGTCGCCGCGACCGACGCGGACCATCAAATCCGCGTCGCTGGCTTCGTCGAGGTTTCGGGCCGAGACAGGTTCCGTCTCGCCCTCGTTCCGATCGATGCCGCGGCAATCGCGCGGTCCGGCGTCGATCGCGGCGGAGGCATCGGCTAGATGGGGAGGCGGCATATGGGCGCTCACACCCCGGCTCTCTTACTTCCCACAGGGAAACGGGACGTGACATGCAAACCCGGGGCCAGACAGAGATGTCGGGCTACAGAATGCAAAACAATGGGTTAGATGTCGGCGCCCGCGCGATCTGGCGCCGAAATTCGACCGGCCGGCAGGAATTGCCGAGGCGACAATGCCGGGCGCGCTTGTGGTCGCGCGCCCGCATTCCTCAGGGTGGTGGCCCGCCCGGCCCCGGCCGCCACTCGGCCATGCGACGCCGTCCGTCGGGCGACAATCGCGAGGCGGCATCGAGCAGGGTGGCGCCCAACGCGGAACGCTCCTCCGCGTCCATCGCCGCCGCCGCCGACAGCGCCTTCTGCAACGCGTCCCGGTCGAATGGGTCGGCGGAAATCGCGGCGCGGATGGCGTCGAGGATCTGGAGATGATCGGACCGGTGCGCAAGCAGCTCGCCGGCGTGGGATTGATAGACTTGCACCAAAATGGCCCGGTCGCTTTCGCTCATGTCGCGGCCGAGGCTCTCGATCATGTGCTCGAACATCACTCCCGGCGGCGGCGGAGGCGGTGGATGGAACGGCGCGGCCCAGCGGCCGATGAAGACGCCGATCAGCAGGAGATTCACGGCGAGTGACGCCAACAGCGCCCATGACTTCCAGGCGGGTTTGCGGGCGATGCCGGAAGAATCGTCCTTCTCGCTCATGATTCGTATCCGGCGAGCCAGGGCTTCGCCAACAGATCGATGAACCCGGACGCGACGGGTTGCGGGATGCGCGCAAACATGCCGCCGACGATCACGCCGACCAGCGTGACCGCGACCAGGACGCCCACGGACATCCAACGGCGTTCGGCCGCGACGGGCAGCCGCGGCGGCGTCCGGTCGCCAGCCAGGCCGGGCGGCCGCGACCCCAATTCATCGGCGTTCGCCACGCGGGCGACAATTTGCTCGACCGCGAGGGGCGAAGTTGAGCCTGGAGCTTCGCGCACGGCGCGATCGACCCCGGCGATTTCGTCGCGCAGGCGCATTGCCTCGGCCGATTGCGCCAAGAGGGCTTCGGCTTCCGGCCGAACCTCGTCCGGCCATGCCTTCAAGTCGGCGCCGTGAATCAGCAGCAGCCGCGCGAACCGCGATACATCCATTCCGGCGACTTCCCCTCGCTCCCGCACCGAACCCAAGCCCCCCGTCGCGGATTCCCCGATAAGGGCTTGCAACCGCAACAGTATTACCGGATTTCGGTCCGCGGGACGAATTTTTTATCCGGTTGCGGACAAAACGAGTTCCGCCGCGTCGCGTCGACCGCGCCAGCCGAGGGTCAAAATCGGATGGCGGCTTGTGTGCGAATACTGTACATCGTGCGCATATCGCACAGGGCGACTTCGATGCGGAACGGCGGTTCGGGCGCGATCGCGGATCGTGATGTCATCGCGGGACTGGGCAAGGGTCTGTCGGTGATCGAGGCCTTCGACGATTCGCGCCGCAGGCTGTCGGTCAGCGACGTCGCGCGCATCACCGGCCTCACCCGCGCCGCCGCGCGACGCTATCTGCTCACCCTGGTCAGTCTCGGCTACGCCGCGTTCGACGGCAAATTCTTCTCGCTGATGCCGCGCATCCTGCGCCTCGGCCACGCCTATCTGTCCTCCACCGGCCTGCCCGATCTCCTGCAGCCCTATCTCGAGCAGATCGCCTCGGCCACCGGCGAGTCGAGTTCGGCGGCCATCCTCGACGGCGACGACATCGTCTATATCGCCCGGGCCTCGACGCGGCGGATCATGTCGATCAATCTAGCGGTCGGGAGCCGCCTGCCGGCCTATTGCACCTCGTTGGGGCGTGCCCTCCTGGCGCAGGAACCCGAGGAGCGCGTCGCCGGCTATCTGCGCCGCGTCACCCTCACGCCGCTGACGCCCAAGACCAAAATCCGGCGCGAAGCGATCCTCGCCGCGCTCGCCGAGGCGCGTCGGAAAGGCTATGCGATGATCGAGGAAGAGCTCGAACTTGGCCTGCGCTCGATGTCGGTCCCGGTATTCAACGCGCGCGGGGGCACCGTCGCCGCGATCAATGTCGGCGTCCAGGCGGGGCGGATCACGGCCGCCGCCATGGTCCGGGACATCCTTCCGCACCTGCGCAACGCGCAGGCCGCGCTGCGTCGCGTCGCCTGACAGGCGCGCTCGATTGGCGTTGACAGAATCGGGATCGAATTCCTAGCATGTTCGACAATCGCACTTCTGTGCGATTATCGCGCAAGAACAAAACGGCCGCGCCGCGCGCGAGCCGGCGGATCGGGGAGGGGCGCGGCGATGGGCGACTTCGTGACCGTATTCGGCTCGCTCGGCGACTACGAGAAGGGCCATATCGAGATCATCAACGACGATCCGAAGAACTACGCCTTCTCCAACGTGTTCGAGGTGGCGTCGAAGGCGAAGCCGTACGAGAAAGTGGCGGTCGGCAAGAACCAGCAGAACCTGATCGAGGCGATCCGCGCCGAGGGCGACTCGCCCTGGTACACCTGCGCGCATGACGAGTTCGCCCTGGTGATGGACGGCGAGGTCGAGGTGCATTTCCTCGACATCGCCGAGGTCGACCGCGCGCCCAAGGACAAGGAAGGCAATATCGCCATCAAGGGCCAGCCCAAGGGCAAGAAGATGGGCCATGTGGTGCTCCGGCGCGGACACCAGGCGCTGCTGCCGGCCAACGCCGCCTACCAGTTCCGCGCGCGGCGCCCGAGCGTGGTCTTGCAGCAGGCGCTCGAGGGCGAGAACACGATCTACCGTTGGAGCGAAATCTGCCTCAAGTGACCGGGCTTCGCGCCCGCGTCCCAGCGATGGAGACGGAGCCATGAACGTCGCAGTCAAGGCCACCAGCTCGAGCAACCGGACTGGCTACAAATCGTTCGAGCTCGGCAGCTTCAAGTTCAGCCGCGACGAGTATTTCGTCTATATCGAGTGGAGGTCGAAGAAGGGGCGGATGACGCATTACATGTCCGCCGATGCATTCCTGCGCGCGATGATGCGCGACGTGGCCTGGGGCTTCTTCTACTATCAGGTCAATTTCGACCATGTGTTCGGCACCAACAATCTCTACGGCCGGGTGCAGATGTTCGCGGGCTCCTACAACGAGACCTTCAAGGCCCAGGGCCTCGACCTGATCGAGACCTTCGAGACGCCGCAAATCATGGCCACCTTCCAGGCGATCCTCGCCGACTGGACCAACGCGGGCTTCGATCCGTTCGCGGCGCCCGCCGAAACCACGACCGACTGGCTGGGCAAGAAGCACGGCAACAACGACACCGCGATCAACCGCCAGCGCCAGGTGAGCAAGCGCATGGTCGGGCTGCCGGGCGACACCCCGATCCGCACCGACGCCAACGGCTACCCGGTCAATCGCGCCTTCGCCGATGTCGACCAGAGCCAACCCGAAATCCACGCCGAGAAGGGCTATGAGGGACGGGTGCACGGCTTCAACCTGTTCGCGCACCTGTCGCGCTCCGACGTGACCTGGAATCCGTCGGTCACTTCGGTCTGCAAGCAAAGCCTGTTCTGCCCGACCAGCGAGGAATACATCCTGCCGATCAAGCACGGCAACGACCGCGTCGAGTGGTTCATCCAGCTCTCCGACCAGATTCTCTGGGACGTGGAGGACAAGGCCACCGGGCGGCCGCGCGCCAAGGTGGTGATGAAGGCGGGTGACGTGGCGGCGATGCCGGCCGACATCCGCCACCAGGGCTACTCGCCGAAACGCTCGATGCTGCTGGTGTGGGAGAACGTCAACCCGCGCATCGCCGAGATGCACGCCACCGGCGAAATCCCGCCCTATCCGATCAAGTTCTGATCGGGAGCGGACATGACGGTCGAGACCCGGCTGTTCATCGGCGGCGAATTCGTCGACGCCGCGGCCGGCGGTCGTATCGCGGTCGTCAATCCGCATGACGGGAGCGAGCTCGCCAGCATCGCCGAGGCGCGAGCCGAGGATGTCGATCGCGCGGTCGAGGCGGCCGCAGCGGCGTTCCCGGGCTGGAGCGCGACCCCCGCGATGGAGCGCGGCCGGCTCTTGCTCAAGCTCGCCGACGCGATCGAGGCCGACACCGACGGGCTCGCGCGCCTGGAATCAACCGACACCGGGCATCCCCTGCGCGACAGCCGCGCGCTCGACGTGCCGCGCACCGCCGTCACCTTCCGCTATTTCGGCGGCATGGCCGACAAGGTCCAGGGCAGCGTGGTGCCGGTCGAGAAGGGGTTCCTCAACTATGTGATGCGCGAGCCGGTCGGCGTGGTCGGGCAGATCGTGCCCTGGAACTTCCCGCTTATGTTCACCTCGTGGAAGATGGGTCCCGCGCTGGCGGCCGGAAACACGGTCGTGCTCAAGCCGTCCGAGCTGACGCCGCTGTCGACCCTGCGGGTTGCCGAGCTGATGCGCAAGGTCGGATTCCCGCCCGGCGTGGTCAATATCGTTCCCGGCTATGGCGACAAGGCCGGCCAGCGGATCGCCGAGCATCCCGGCATTCACAAGGTCGCGTTCACCGGCTCGACCGCTACCGGCCGCAAGGTGGTGCGGGCCTCGGCCGGCAATCTCAAGCGGGTCCAGCTCGAA
This sequence comes from Rhodospirillales bacterium, assembly GCA_030040955.1. Classification (GTDB taxonomy): domain Bacteria; phylum Pseudomonadota; class Alphaproteobacteria; order Rhodospirillales; family Magnetospirillaceae; genus JASHSH01. The sequence goes on along the minus strand of JASHSH010000455.1, from coordinate 8,048 downwards.
CTCGGCGGCAAGGGCGCCAACATCGTCTTCGACGACGCCAACATCCCGGCCGCGGTCGGCGGCTCGGCCTTCGCGATCTTCCACAATCAGGGCCAGGCGTGCATCGCCGGATCGCGGCTGCTGCTGCACGACAAGATCGCCGACGAATTCCTCGACCGGTTCCTCAAGCTCACCCGCTCGATCAAGCTCGGCGATCCGCTCGACGCGGCGACCGAGATGGGACCGCTTACCTCGGCAATGCATCGCGACCGCGTGGTCGCCTTTTGCAAGGTCGCGCGCGACGAGGGCGGCGAAGTGCTCACCGGCGGACGGCCGCCCGAGCGCGGCGATCTCGCGCGCGGCTTCTACGTCGAGCCGACGGTGGTGAGGGCCAAACCGGCCGACCGCGTCAGCCAGGAGGAGGTGTTCGGCCCGTTCGTCACGGTTACCACGTTCCGCGACGAGGACGAGGCGGTCGCGCTGGCCAATGGCACCGTCTACGGGCTGGGCGGCGGTCTGTGGACCGAAAATCTCGCCCGCGCGCACCGCGTGGCGCGTGCCTTCGTCTCCGGCATGGTCTGGATCAACAGCTACAAGCGCGTCAATCCCGGCTCGCCCTTCGGCGGCGTGCGCGGCTCGGGCTACGGGCGCGAGATGGGTTTCGAGGCGATGCACGACTACACCGAGGCCAAGTCGGTCTGGGTGAATGTCGATGCCAAGCTGCCGCCCTTCTACCCGCGCTAGAGCGATGACCGCGTTCGTCTCCCTGGCCGAGGCCATCGCCACCCACATCCACGATGGCGACAGCGTGGCGATGGAGGGCTTCACCCACCTGATTCCGATGGCCGCCGGCCACGAGGTGATCCGGCAGGAACGACGCGACCTGACGCTGATCCGGATGACCCCCGACCTGATCTACGACCAGCTGATCGGGATGGGCTGCGCGCGCAAGCTGATCTTCTCCTGGGGCGGCAATCCCGGCGTCGGCTCGCTGCACCGATTCCGCGACGCGATCGAGCATGGCTGGCCGCAACCGCTTGCCTACGAGGAGCACGGCCACGCGGCGATGGCCTCGGCCTACGCCGCCGGCGCGTCCGGCCTGCCCTTCGCCGCGTTGCGCGGCTATCTCGGCAGCGATCTCGCCAAGCACAATCCGAACATCCGCTCGGTCGAGTGCCCGTTCACCGGCGAACGGCTGGCGGCCGTGCCCGCGCTGCGCCCGGACGTCGCGGTGATCCACGCGCAGAAGGCCGACCGCGCGGGCAATGTACTGATTTGGGGCATCGTCGGGGTGCAGAAGGAAGCGGTGCTGGCCGCCAAGCGCGCGATCGTGACGGTCGAGGAGATCGTGGAGGACTTGGCCGCGGGTCCCAACGCGACGGTGCTGCCGTCCTGGGTGGTGAGCGCGATCGCGCATGTGCCGCGCGGCGCCGCGCCCTCCTACGCGCACGGCTACTACGCCCGCGACAACGGATTTTACAAGCGCTGGGACGCGATCTCGCGCGACCGGCGGACCTTCCTCGCCTGGATGCGCGAGAATGTGCTCGAGACCGGCGACTTCGGCGAATACGAGGAACGAGTCCGGAAGGCGGCCAATGCCTGACTATACCGCCGACGAGCTGATGACGGTGGTGGCGGCGCGGCAGCTCGCCGACCGCACGGTCTGCTTCGTCGGCATCGGATTGCCGAGCGCCGCCGCCAATCTCGCGCGGCTGACGCACGCGCCCAATATCGTGCTGATCTACGAGTCGGGCACCATCGGATCGCGGCCCGAGGTGCTGCCGCTGTCGATCGGCGACGGTGAGCTGGCCGAATCCGCGCTCACCGTCGTCTCGGTGCCCGAGATGTTCCGCTACTGGCTGCAAGGCGGACGGATCGACGTCGGCTTCCTGGCGGCGGCGCAAATCGATCGCTACGGCAACATCAACACCACCGTGATCGGCGACTACGACAAGCCGTCGGTGCGCCTGCCCGGCGCGGGAGGCGCGTCGGAGATCGCCACCTCGGCGGGCGAGGTGTTCGTAATCGCGCGGCAATCGGCGCGCAGTTTCGTCGACCGGATCGACTTCACCACCTCGCTCGGCCACGCCGAGGGCGGATCGAGCCGCGACCGGTATCACGCACCCGGCGGAGGCCCGACGCGCGTCATCACGGATCTCGGCATGCTCACGCCCGATCCCGTCACCCGCGAGCTGACGCTGACTAGCATCCACCCCGGCGTCTCCGTCGAGCAGGCAAAGGCCGCTACGGGATGGAAGCTGCGGGTGGCAGACGCACTGGCGGTGACCCGGCCGCCGAGCGCGGCCGAGCTTTCGGCACTGCGCGCGTTGGAAGCCCGCACCGCGCGGGCGCATGCGGAGGCGGCGGAATGACGCTGCCGGCCTTCACCTATCGCGCCATGCCGGCGCGCGTCGTATTCGGCATCGGTGCGCTCGACAGGCTCGGCGAGGAGATCAAGGCGCTGAATGTCGCGCGCGCCCTGGTGCTGGCAACGCCGCCGCAGCGCGACCAGGCGGCCGATATCGCCCGGCGGCTGGGCGCGGCCTGCGTCGGCATTTTCGATCGGGCCGCGATGCATGTCCCTGTCGAGATCGCGCGCGCGGCCCGCGACGAGGTCAAGCGGCTCGGCGCCGACGTCACCGTGGCGGTGGGCGGCGGGTCGACCACCGGGCTCGCCAAGGCCATCGCGCTCGAACTCGGCACCCCGATCATCGCCATTCCGACCACCTATGCCGGCTCGGAGATGACCTCGATCTGGGGCCTGACCGAGGGCGGGGCGAAGCGCACCGGCCGCGACCCGCGGGTTCTGCCGCGCTCGGTCATCTACGATCCGTCGCTGCTGGTGAGCCTGCCGCCCGAGATCACCGGGCCGAGCGGGATGAACGCCGTCGCCCATTGCGTCGAGGCCCTGTACGCGATCGACGCGAATCCGATCACGGCGATGATGGCCGAGGAGGGAATTCGCGCCCTCGCGCGCAGCCTGGTGCGGGCGGTGGAATCGCCTGGCGATTTGGGAGCGCGGGCGGACACGCTCTATGGCGCCTGGCTCGCCGGAACCTGCCTGGGGGCCTCGGCGATGGCGCTGCACCACAAGCTCTGCCACACGCTCGGCGGCAGCTTCAACCTGCCGCATGCGGAGGTGCACACCGTGGTGCTGCCGCACGCCGCCGCCTACAACGCGCCCGCCGCTCCCGAAGCGATGTCGCGCGTGGCTCGCGCGCTCGGGGTCGATGGCGCGGCGGCGCCGGGCGGGCTGTTCGATCTCGCCAAGCGTTGCGGCGCGAAGCTGGCGTTGGCTGACTTCGGGATGCGCGAAAGCGATCTCGACCGCGCCGCCGATCTGGCGCTGGCGGCACCCTATCCGAATCCGCGCCCGCTCGAGCGGGCGGGCATACGCAAGCTGCTCGACGACGCCTATTTTGGTCGCCGGCCGGCTTGATCGCGCAAGGTTCAACATCTCAGGGAGGAGGGACTGCAATGACCAAGGAGGCAAGAACGCCGTCACTAACGCGCCGCACCATGCTCAAAGCGGGCGGCGCGGCCGTCGCCATCAGCGGCATCGGGTTCCCGGCCATCGCCGAGGACCGCGTTTTCAAGATCGGCTATGTCAGCCCGCAGACCGGGCCGCTGGCCCCGTTCGGCGAGGCCGACAGCTTCGTCATCAAGACCGCCGGCAGCATTCTCGCCAACGGCGTCAAGGTCGGCGGCAAGAACGTCCAGGTGAACATCTACACCAAGGACAGCCAATCCGATCCCAACCGCGCCGCGGAAGTGGCGGCCGACCTGATCCTCAAGGAGAAGGTCGATCTGATGCTGGTGGCCTCGACGCCCGAGACCACCAACCCCGTCTCCGACCAGTGCGAACTGAACGAAGTGCCGTGCGTCTCCACCGTCGCGCCGTGGCAGCCCTGGTTCTTCGCCCGCGGCGGCAAGCCCGACACCGGGTTCAAATTCACGTACCACTATTTCTGGGGCCTCGAGGACGTGATCGCGGTCTTCACCAACATGTGGGACTCGGTGCCGACCGACAAGGTGGTCGGCGGGCTGTTCCCCAATGACGGCGACGGTAATGCCTGGGGCGACAAGGAACACGGCTTTCCCGGCCCGCTCGCGCAGAAGGGCTACAAGCTGATCGATCCGGGCCGCTACCAGAACCTCAACGACAACTTCACCTCGCAGATCAACGCCTTCAAGGACGGCAAGGTCGAGATCGTGACCGGCGTGGTGATTCCACCCGACATCAAGACGTTCTGGACCCAGGCGATCCAGCAGGGCTACAAGCCCAAGGCGATGTCGGTCGGCAAGGCGCTGCTGTTCCCGATCGTCATCGAGTCGCTCGGCGACACCGGCAACAATATCTCGACCGAGGTGTGGTGGACGCCGAACCACCCCTTCAAGTCCTCGCTCACCGGGCAGAGCAGCAAGGAGCTCGCCGATTCCTACGAAAAGGCGACTGGCAAACAGTGGACGCAGCCGATCGGCTTCGGCCACTCGCTGCTCGAGGTCGCCGCCGACGTGCTGAAGCGCTCCGCGGGTCCCGGCGACCGCAAGGCGATCCTCGACGCGGTCACCAAGACCAAGCTCGACACGATCGTCGGTCCGATCGCCTGGGGCGGGCCGGGCCCGTTCAAGAACGTCTCCAAGACGCCGCTGGTCGGCGGCCAGTGGCGCCTGGGCGGGAAGCACAAATACGATCTGGTCATCGTCGACAACAAAACCGCGCCGAACATCCCGACGGGCGGTAAGATGGAGCCGATCGCCTGATTTGGCGGGCGGGGCGGCATGACGCCGCCCCGCCGCTTCGGTTCCGCGGTAACCATCCATGGCCGAGCTGCTTCGCCTGGAATCCCTGACGAAGCGCTTCGGTGCGCTGGCGGCGGTCGATGGGCTCACGCTGGCCCTTGCCGAGGGCGAGGCGCTGGGAGTCATCGGACCCAACGGCGCCGGCAAGACCACGATGTTCAACCTGATCACCGGCGACCTGCGCGCCGATGGCGGGCGCATCCTGTTCGGTGATGCGGATATCACCCAACTGCCGCCGCATCGGCGCTGCCATGCCGGTATCGGCCGCACCTACCAGATCCCGCATCCCTTCGGCGGCATGACGGTGTTCGAGAACGTGCTCGTCGGCGCGACGCATGGCGCGGGCCTGGGCGAACGGGAAGCCTATGCCGACTCGATCGCGATCCTCGAGACCACCGGCCTGGCCAGGCTCGGCAACCGCCTCGCCGGTACGCTCCCGCTGCTCGACCGCAAGCGCCTCGAGCTCGCCCGCGCGCTCGCCACCCGTCCCCGCGCGTTGCTGCTCGACGAGATCGCCGGCGGACTCACCGAGCACGAGGTGCGGGAGCTGATCGGCACTGTGCGCGACATCCGCCGCCAGGGCGTTTCGATCATCTGGATCGAGCATATCGTGCACGCGCTCACGGCCGTGGTCGACCGGCTCGCGGTGATGGTGTTCGGCAAACTGCTCACGCAGGGCGACCCGGCTTCGGTGATGGCGAGTCCCGAGGTGCAGGAAACCTATATGGGCATCGCCGTCGAATGAGCCTGCTCGCGGTTCGCGGCCTCGAAGCCTTCTACGGCGATTTCCAGGCACTGTTCGGAATCGAGCTCGACCTCGACGCCGGCGAGACGGTGGCGGTGATCGGCGCCAACGGCGCCGGCAAGTCGACCTTTCTCCGCGCGGTGACGGGACTTCTTCCGGCCAGGCGCGAATCGATCCTGTTCGATGGCGGTCCCATCGGTGGAATCCAAGCGCACGAGATACTGGCGATGGGCATCGCGATGGTACCGGAGGGGCGCAAGCTGTTTCCCAGCCTGTCCGTCGAGGAGAACCTGCGCATCGGCGCCTACCGGCGGCGGCCGGGACCGTGGACGCTCGATCGCGTCTGGTCGCTGTTCCCGCGCCTGGCCGAGCGGCGGCGCCAGCCGGGGACGTCGCTCTCGGGCGGCGAGCAGCAGATGGCCGCGATCGGCCGGGCGCTCATGTCGAACCCGCGGCTCCTGTTGTGCGACGAAATTTCGCTCGGCCTGGCGCCGGTGGTGGTGCGCGATTTGTATCGCGCGCTGCCCGGCATCGTCGCCGAGGGCACGTCGCTGCTGGTGATCGAGCAGGATATCGGCCAGGCGCTGAAGATCGCGGATCGCGTCTATTGCTTCCAGGAAGGCCGCGTGACGCTTTCCGGCGATCCGACGACGCTGACCCGCGAGCGCATCGCGGCGGCCTATTTCGGAGCCTGACGATGGACTGGGTGCAAGTCGTCATCCAGGGCGCGCTGCTGGGCGGGCTGTACGCGCTGTTCGCGGGCGGCCTGTCGCTTGCCTTCGGCATCATGCGGATGGTGAACCTCGCGCATGGCGATTTCATCGTGCTGTCGGCCTATATCGGCCTGGTCATCGTGCAGGGCACCGGCATGCATCCGCTCGCCGCCATCCCGTTCGTCGTCGCGATCATGGCGGCGGCCGGCTATCTGCTGCAACGCGGTCTGCTCAACCGCGTGCTCGGCGACGACATCATGCCGCCGCTGCTGGTCACGTTCGGCTTCTCGGTCATCGTCCAGAATCTTCTGCTCGAGATTTTCTCGGCCGACACGCGCGGACTCCAGACCGGAAGGCTGCTCACCGCGAGCCTCTCGGTGGGAGCCGGACTCTCGATCGGCTGGCTGCCGCTGATCACGTTCGCGGCCTCCGTCGCGGTGATCGCCGCGTTGCAGCTGCTGCTGGCGCGGACCTCGCTCGGGCTCGCCTTCCGCGCCACATCCGACGACCGGACCACCGCGAGACTGATGGGGATCGACACGCGCCACATCTACGCGCTCGCCATGGCCATCGCCATGGGCATCGTGGCCATCGCGGGCATCCTGTTCGCGGTGCGCACCACCTTCGATCCGGCCGGCGGCCCGGCGCGGCTGATCTTCGCCTTCGAGGCGGTGATCATCGGCGGCATGGGCTCGCTGTGGGGCACGCTGGCGGGCGGGATCATCCTCGGCGTCACGCAGGCGATCGGCTTCGCCATCGCGCCGGGCATCGGGCTGTTGTTCGGCCACCTCGCCTTCCTGCTGGTTCTGTTCGCGCGGCCGCAAGGCCTGCTGCCGCGGACGCGGATGGAAGGATGAGCGGGCCGCCGACCGATCGCATCTTCCGCTCCGCCCGAACCGCGAGGATCGGGGCGGCGGTCGGCTGCGCCATCCTGCTGATCCTGGTCTCCATGCCCTGGTGGGGGGAGCGGGGCGACATGCGCAGCGTGGTCGAGTTCCTCTATACGCTCGCGCTCGCCGAGCTGTGGAACCTGATGGCGGGATTCGGCGGGCTGGTGTCGATCGGCCAGCAAGGCTTCGTCGGCATCGGCGGCTACATGCTGGTGCTGCTGGCGGCCAAGCTGGGCGTGAACCCCTTCCTCTGCGTGCCGGTCTGCGGGCTGGTGGCCGGGCTGGTCGCGCTGCCCACCGCCGGGCTGGTGTTCCGCCTGCGCGGCGCCTATTTCGCGGTCGGCACTTGGGTAGTCGCCGAGGTGTTCCGCCTCGCTTTCGCCAACATCATCTGGCTCGGCGCCGGCACCGGAACCAGCCTGACCACGACCATGACCGGCTTCGATGCCTGGACCCGCGACGCTTGGACGCTGTGGATCGCTCTGGCGGTCGGATTTGGAGCCATCGCGTTGGTCTATCTGTTGCTGCGTTCGCGGATCGGCCTCGCGCTCACCGCGATCCGCGACTCCGAGACCGCCTCGGCGAGCCTGGGCGTCGACGTGCGCCGCATCAAGCTCGTCGTCTATGTCTGCGCCGCGGTCGGCGCGGGAGCGATCGGCGCGCTGATCTACCTCACCAAGCTACGGATTTCGCCCGACTCGGCGTTCGACATCAACTGGACGGTGGTGATGATATTCACGGTGGTGATCGGGGGCATCGGCACAATCGAGGGCCCCATCGTCGGCTGCCTGGTCTATTTCGCGCTGCGCGATCTGCTGAGCGACTACGGAAGCTGGTACCTGATCGCCCTGGGACTGCTCGCCATCGCCGCCATGGTGTGGGCCCGGCGCGGGATATGGGGCGTCCTGGCCGAGCGCC
>JASHSH010000050.1 GCA_030040955.1 Rhodospirillales bacterium | reverse complement strand
GAGGCTGCTGCTGCTGCCCAAGGACCAGGCCGATGCCGGCAACGCGATCCTCGAAGTCCGCGCCGGCACCGGCGGCGAGGAGGCGGCGCTGTTCGCCGGCGCCCTGTTCCGGATGTACGAGCGCTACGCCGCGCTCAAGGGCTGGAAGTTCGAGCCGCTCGATGTCAGCGACACCGAACTGGGCGGAATCAAGGAAGCGGTGGCCGAAGTCAGCGGCGTGGGCGCCTTCGCGCGGCTCAAATTCGAATCCGGCGTGCATCGCGTGCAGCGGGTGCCGACGACCGAGGCGAGCGGACGCATCCACACCTCGGCGGCCACCGTGGCCGTGCTGCCCGAGGCAGAGGAAGTGGACGTGAAGGTCGACGACCGCGATCTGCGCGTCGATGTGTTCCGGGCGCAAGGCGCGGGCGGCCAGCACGTGAACAAGACCGAATCTGCGGTGCGAATCACCCATCTGCCCACCGGCATCGTGGTCCAGTGCCAGGACGAAAAGAGCCAGCACAAGAACCGGGCGCGGGCCATGAAGATCCTGCGCGCGCGCCTGTTCGAACGCGAACGCGACCTCCAGCAGGCCGAGCGCGCCGCCGAGCGCAAGAACCAGGTCGGCTCGGGCGACCGTTCGCAGCGCATCCGCACCTACAATTTCCCGCAAGGGCGCGTCACCGACCATCGCATCGGGCTGACGCTGCACAGGATCGACGAGGTCATGGAGGGCACTGCGCTCGATGAGCTGATCAATGCCCTGATCGCCGCCGACCAGGCGGGTCGGCTCGCCGAGATCGAATGAGTGAGCGCGTGGCCGCGGCGGCGGCGCGCATCGCTTCTTCTCTCGCCGCCGCGGGCATCGAGCAATCGGGGCGCGAGGCACGCCTGCTGCTCGGCCAGGCGCTGGGCCTCGACCGGGCGGCGCTGTTGACGGGCCAGGATCGGGAGCTGACCCGGGACGAAGAGTCGCGGCTCGCCGCCCTGGTCGCGCGGCGGGTCCGGCGCGAGCCGCTCTCGCGCATCGTCGGCCACCGCGAGTTCTGGAGCCTGGAATTCGCCCTCGGCCCCGGCACGCTCGATCCGCGTCCCGATAGCGAGACCCTGGTGCAAGGCGTGCTGGATACGCTGCCCGACCGGCGGGCGGCGTTCCGGGTGCTCGATCTGGGCACCGGGTCGGGATGCCTGCTGCTGGCCTTGCTGTCCGAGCTTCCCGCGGCCTGGGGGGTGGGGGTCGATATCAGCCCCGAAGCCCTCCACACCGCCCGGGCGAACGCCCGTGCCCTGGGAATGGCCGATCGGGCCGGGTTCGTCGCCGGCGACTGGGGACAGGCGCTGACCGGGCACTTCGATGCAATTCTGATCAATCCGCCCTATATACCGGGGGGCGAGATCGGGTCTTTGGCGCCGGAAGTGGCGCTTTTCGATCCCAGAATGGCCCTGGACGGCGGTCCGGACGGGCTGGGCTCCTTGCGCCGCCTGGCCCCGGATCTGGCCCGTCTCCTGGCTTCGGGCGGGGTGGCGGCGGTCGAGATCGGGGCCGGCCAGGCTCAGCCGGCGGGGGTCATCCTTGCTGGATCGGGGATGGCGGTGGCGCCGGCAATCCGCGATTTGGCGGGGGTCGGAAGATGTCTATTGGCCAGGCTCAAATGATGGTTAATGGATAAATTTTCGCGTAAAGCTGCAAAAAGGTGTTGGAAAAGTCCAATTTACCGATTACTTTACGCCCGCGCGACAGAACCGCGAAGCCTGCTTGAGTCTACTGACTCCGCCCTTCGAGCCGCGCGTGCCTTCCTTGCCGTCGCCATCGCCAACCGCGACGATCGACCGGGGAATCCCGGTCATGAGGGGAGCAAACTGATTCAACAGTCGTATACGAAGGTGCCATGAAACCAGGACAAAATGCCAAGCTGCGCATGCGCGGACGCATGAACGGCGGCGGCAAGCATCGCATGCCGCCGCGCAACCAGACCTATGACAGCAACGGCCCGGATATCCGCATCCGCGGCAATGCCCATCAGGTATTGGAAAAGTATCTGGCTCTCGCGCGCGACGCTTCCTCTCAAGGGGACCGGATCGCGGCCGAGAACTTCTATCAGCACGCGGAACACTATTTCCGGGTGATCAACAGCCAGAACCAGAACCAGAACCCGAATCACATGCGCTTCAACCAGCGCCCGATTCCCACCCCGGCCGACGACCATTCCTTCCTGTCCGGCGAAATGCAGGGCGAGGAAGGCGAGCAGGCCGAGGGCGAGGGCATCCCCGGCGAGGGCGATCAGCCCGAAACCTTCAACGCCTGACGCGAACCGGCCCCGGAACGGCGCGGGGAGCGCCGTCCGCGGCCGCGCGCGCTCCCAGGCGGCCGGCTGGCTTGCTTGTCCGGCGCCTACCGATCCCTTCTTCATAGCGAGCCCGGGCGGCCCCTGTAGGGCGCCCATCGAGAGCAATTGAACGGCGCGCCGGCCGGTCCATATTGTTATGGCCCAGTCGGGCAAGCCGGGATTGCTTCTCGAGAAGGGTCCCGGACTACGGTCGCTAGAGGGATAGGACCGAATCGATGGAATTCGAGAAGTTCACCGAGCGTTCCAAGGGCTTCGTGCAGGCGGCCCAGACGATCGCGATGCGGGAGAGCCATCAGCGGCTGACGCCCGAGCACCTGCTCAGGGCCCTGCTCGACGACGGCGAGGGGCTGGCGTCGAACCTGATCCGCGCGGCCGGCGGAGACCCGGCCAAGGCGGCCTCCGCCATCGAGGCGGAACTCAAGAAGCAGCCCAAGGTGGAGGGCTCCGGGGCGGCGCAGCTCTACATGGACCCAGCGCTCGCCCGCCTGTTCGACCAGGCCGGGCAGATCGCCGAGAAGGCGGGCGATTCCTACGTCACCGCCGAGCGGCTTCTGCTGGCGCTGGCGCTTGCCGGGAACAGCCCGGCCGGCAAGGCGCTGGCCGCGGCCGGCATCGACGCCCAAGCGCTCAATCGGGCGATCGAGGAAGTGCGCAAGGGCCGCAAGGCCGACAGCCCCTCGGCCGAGGACAGCTACGACGCGCTGAAGAAATACGGCCGCGACATCACCCAGGCCGCGCGCGAAGGCAAGCTCGATCCAGTGATCGGGCGCGACGAGGAAATCCGCCGCACCATCCAGGTGCTGTCGCGGCGCACCAAGAACAATCCGGTGCTGATCGGCGAGCCGGGCGTGGGCAAGACCGCCATCGTCGAGGGACTGGCCCAGCGCATGGTCAAGGGCGACGTGCCCGAATCGCTGAAGAACAAGCGCCTGATCACGCTCGATCTGGGCGCGCTGGTCGCCGGCGCCAAGTTCCGCGGCGAGTTCGAGGAGCGGCTGAAGTCGGTGCTCGCGGACGTCACCGCGGCCGCCGGCGAGATCGTGCTGTTCATCGACGAGATCCACACGCTGGTGGGCGCCGGCGCCGCCGAGGGCGCGATGGACGCGTCCAACTTGCTCAAGCCGGCGCTGGCGCGCGGCGAGCTGCACTGCGTCGGCGCGACCACGCTCGACGAGTATCGCAAGCGCATCGAGAAGGACGCGGCGCTGGCCCGTCGCTTCCAGCCGGTGTTCGTCTCCGAGCCGACGGTCGAGGACACGATCTCGATCCTGCGCGGCATCAAGGAGAAGTACGAGCTGCATCACGGGGTGCGCATCACCGACACCGCGCTGGTCGCGGCGGCGACGCTGTCGAACCGCTATATCAGCGACCGGTTCCTGCCCGACAAGGCGATCGACCTGGTCGACGAGGCGGCGAGCCGCCTGCGCATGGAGATCGACTCCAAGCCCGAGGCGCTCGACGAGCTCGACCGGCGCACCGTCCAGCTCAAGATCGAGCGCGAGGCGCTGAAGAAGGAGGACGACCGCGCGTCGCGCGAGCGTCTGAAGCATCTCGATTCCGAGATCGCCGGACTGGAGACGCAGGCGACCGAACTCTCCGCGCGCTGGCGCGCCGAGAAGGAGGAGCTCGCCCAGTCGACCAAGGTGAAGGAGCGGCTCGACCAGGCGCGCGGCGAGGCCGAGATCGCTCAGCGCGAGGGCCGCTACGAACGCGCGGGCGAGCTGCTCTACGGCGTGATCCCCGATCTCGAGCGCCAACTGAAGGCGGCCGACGGCAAGACTGGCACCAAGGGCCTGCGCGAGCAGGCGGTGACCGAGGAGCAGATCGCCGCCGTGGTGTCGCGTTGGACCGGCGTGCCGGTCGACAAGATGCTCGCCGGCGAGCGGGCCAAGCTGATCGGCATGGAGGACGCGCTGAGGCGGCGCGTGGTCGGCCAGGACGAAGCGGTGCAGGCGGTATCCGACGCGGTGCGGCGTTCGCGCGCCGGCTTGCAGGACCCGCAGCGGCCGATCGGCAGCTTCCTGTTCCTCGGACCCACCGGCGTGGGCAAGACCGAGCTCACCAAGGCGCTCGCCGAATTCCTGTTCGACGACGAGTCCGCGATGATCCGCGTGGACATGTCCGAGTACATGGAGCGGCACGCGGTGTCGCGGCTGATCGGCGCGCCTCCGGGCTATGTCGGCTACGACGAGGGCGGGTCGCTGACCGAGGCGGTGCGGCGCCGGCCCTACCAGGTGATCCTGTTCGACGAGGTCGAGAAGGCGCACCCGGACCTGTTCAACGTCCTGCTCCAGGTGCTCGACGACGGGCGGCTGACCGACGGCCAGGGCCGCACGGTCGATTTCCGCAACACGGTGATCGTGCTGACCTCGAATTTGGGCGGCGAGATACTCGCGCGGCAGCCGGACGCGGTGCCGATCGGCTATGCCACGCACCCGGAGGACGAGAACTGGAAGCAGGTGCGCGAGGAGGTGATGGAGGTCGTGCGCCGGTCGTTCCGGCCCGAGTTCCTCAA
>JASHSH010000454.1 GCA_030040955.1 Rhodospirillales bacterium | reverse complement strand
GCGATCGCGGCCTCGGTGCCGCTGGGCGGGCTGATCGTCACCGGTGCGCCGCGGGCCACCGCGCCGGGCGTCGAGCCGTTCCAGGTGTGGAACAGCCTGGCGGCGGTGGACCGCGCCGGCAATATCGTCGCCACTTACGACAAGACCCATCTGGTGCCGTTCGGCGAGTATGTGCCGCTGCGCTCGCTGCTGCCCTTCGCCAAGGTCACCGCCGGCTCGGTCGACTTCACCCCCGGCACGGGCCCGCGCACGCTCGAGTTGCCCGGCCTGCCGCCGGCCTCCCCGCTGATCAGCTACGAAGCGATCTTTCCCGGCGCGGTGGTGGCGCCGGGACCGCGACCGGGCTGGCTGCTGAACATCACCAACGACGGTTGGTTCGGCATCAGCGCGGGCCCCTATCAGCATTTTGCCGCCGCGCGGCTTCGCGCGATCGAGGAAGGCCTGCCGCTGGTGCGCGCCGCCAATGACGGGATCAGCGCCTTCGTCGATCCCTATGGGCGCGTGCGAGGCGAGCTCGCGCTGGGCGCGCGGGGCGTCCTCGACGGGACGCTGCCGACAGCGCTGCCCTCGCTCACGCCGTTCGCGCGCTGGGGTAATTACACATCGCTGGCGTTGATGGCGGCATGCGCGGCGTGCGTGCTCGGAATGCGGCTGCGCGGCCGCTTCGCTCTGGTTCAGCCGCGCCCGCGATAGGGGGCGACCCCTTGGTCCGGCAGCCACAGCCCTTCGGGCGGCAGCGAGGTCTGCCAGAACACGTCGATCGGCATGCCGCCCCGCGGGAACCAATAGCCGCCGATGCGCAGCCAGATGGGCGCGAGCGCGTCGACCAGGCGTTTGGCGATGCCCAGCGTCGCATCCTCGTGGAACGCGCCATGGTTGCGGAAGCTGGCCAGGAACAGCTTCAGCGATTTGCTCTCCACCAGCAGTGCATCCGGCACGTAGTCGATGACCAAATGCGCGAAGTCGGGCTGCGCCGTGATCGGGCAGAGGCAGGTGAATTCCGGCGCGGCGAAGCGCACGAGATAGACGCTGTTCGGATGCGGGTTCGGCACGGTCTCGATCACCGCCGCGTCGGGACTTTCCGGCTGCTCGACCCGTTGGCCGAGCTGGGTGAGCGGGATGCCGCTCATTGCGCTGGCTCGCGGCTGGGCACCAGGCGCTCGGGCGACGCCACCGTGCGCTCGTTCACCAGATTGCCGGTGTTGAGAGTGGTCCTGGGCTCGAGGAGGACCACCTCGCAGCCATCCTCGCCCACCGGGCAATGCTCGACCCCGTGCGGCACGATCAGGAACTCGCCGGGCAGCACGGCGACCTCGCGGTCGCGGAATTGCATGCGCAAGCGCCCGCGTGCGACGAGGAACAGCTCGTCCTCGATTTCGTGGTGATGCCAGACGAACTCGCCGGCGAGTTTCACCACCTTCACCTGCATGTCATTGATGTCGCCGACCACCTTGGGCTGCCACGGCGCCGTTATCCGGGCAAAGGCTTGCGCGAGATTGACCTTGTCCATGCACGCTTCTCCCGGACCCGACCTAGAGCGGCGCGATGTCGCCTTCGGCCTCGAGCGCGACCGCCCGCGCCGCGAAACCGGCGAGACTCCGCGTCAGGATCGCCTCGCGCAAGCCCCGCATCAGGTCCTGATAATACTGCAAATTATGCCAGGTGAGCAGCATGGCGCCGAGTATCTCGCCCGCCTTCACCAGATGGTGCAGATAGGCGCGGGAGAAGCGCCGGCAGGCCGGGCAGGCGCAGGCCTCGTCGAGCGGCCGCGGGTCCTCCTGGTGGCGCGCGTTGCGGATGTTCACCGTGCCGCGCCGCGTATAGGCCTGGCCGGTGCGGCCGGCCCGCGTCGGCAGCACGCAATCGAACAGGTCGATCCCGCGCGCGACCGCGCCGACGATGTCGTCCGGTTGCCCCACTCCCATGAGATAGCGCGGTCTGTCGGCGGGCAGCAGCGGCACCGAGTGATCGAGCACGGCGAACATCGCCTGTTGGCCCTCGCCCACCGCGAGCCCGCCGAGCGCGTAACCGTCGAAGCCGATTTCGGTCAGCGCGGCCGCCGACTCGGCGCGCAGTTCGGGATGGATGCCGCCCTGCTGGATGCCGAACAGGGCGTAGCCCGGGCGCGCGGAGAAGGCGTCCCGGCCACGCCGCGCCCAGCGCATCGAGAGCCGCATCGAGGAGGCAGCATCGGCTTCGCTCGCCGGAAACGGCGTGCACTCGTCGAGCGCCATCGTGATCGTGGCATCGAGGTCGCGCTGGATTTCCATCGCGCGTTCGGGCGTCAGCAAATGCAAATCGCCGTCGAGATGCGAGCGGAACGCGACTCCCTCCTCGCTCAGGCGACGGAGCTTGGCTAGGCTCATCACCTGGAAGCCGCCCGAATCGGTGAGGATCGGACCGTGCCAGTCCATCATCCGATGCAGCCCGCCCAGCTTCGCCACCCGCCCGGCGCCCGGGCGGAGCATCAGATGGTAGGTGTTGGCGAGCACGATGTCGGCGCCTGTCGCGCGCACCGAGTCTGGCAGCATCGCCTTGACCGTTCCGGCGGTTCCCACCGGCATGAAGGCGGGCGTGCGCACGGTGCCGTGCGCGGTCTCGATCAGGCCGGCGCGCGCGGCTCCGTCGCTGGCTTCGAGCGCGAAGCGGAATTCGCTCACGCCGCTTCCGCAGGTTCGAGAAGCGAAGCGTCGCCATAGGAATAGAAGCGATATCCGGCGGCGAGGGCATGGGCATAGGCCGACTTCATGCGCGCGATGCCGGCGAAGGCGCAGACCAGCATGAACAGGGTCGAGCGCGGCAGGTGAAAATTGGTGAGCAGAAGGTCGACCGCCTTGAAGCGATAACCCGGAAGAATGAACAGGTCGGTGCTGCCGGCGAAGGGCGCGATCACGCTGCCGTCCCGCACGGCCGTCTCCAGCAGACGCAGCGCGGTGGTGCCGACCGCGACGACGCGTCCGCCCGACTTTCGCGCCGCATTGACGCGCGCGGCGGCCGCTTCCGAAATCTCGCCGCGCTCGGCATGCATGACATGCGCGCTTGTCTCCGCCGCGGTCACCGGCAGGAACGTGCCCGCGCCGACGTGCAGCGTGACCGTCACCGTCCCGATGCCCCTCGCCGCGAGCGCGGCAAGGAGTTCGGGCGTGAAATGCAGCCCCGCCGTCGGCGCCGCCACCGCGCCGGGCCGCGCGGCATAGACGGTCTGGTAGTCGACCCGGTCGGCCGCGTCGGCGCCATCCGCGCGCCGGATGTAGGGCGGCAGCGGCATCGTTCCGTGCCGGTCCAGTTCCGCGAACAGACGGTCCTCGGCCAGCCCGAAGGAGAGGGTCACGAACCCCGCCTCGCCGCGCGCGACCACTTCGGCCACGAACCGGGACGCGAATTCGATCCGATCGCCGGCGCGCAGTTTGCGCGCGGGCTTGGCGAGCGCGCGCCAGCTTCCCCCTCCCAGCGGTTCGGTGAGCGTGACCTCGATCGAGGCCCTGCCCCGGCTTCCGCGCAGCCGCGCGGGGATCACCTTGGTGTCGTTGAGAACGAGCAGATCGCCGGGCGCGAGCAGGCGCGGCAGGTCGCCCATCGCGCGATCCTCGAGCCCGCCGGGGCGCACCACGAGCAGGCGGGACGCGTCGCGCGGCCGGGCCGGGCGGTCGGCGATGCGTTCGCGCGGCAGATCGAAGTCGAATTCGTCGACCTTCATTGGCGCGATGTGCCAGCCCGCGCCGACCCCGTCAACCCGGAAAGGGCGCGCCCGCCGCGACGCGAAAGCCCAGACGCGCCAACGCGCGCGGGAAGGCCTCGTCCATCAGGTCGGCCCATTCGTCTTCGCGCGGCCCGACCCATGAGTCGGCGGCGGCGAGCTCGGCGTCGGGATGGCCGGGATGGACCATCAGCATCGGCCGCGCCCCGCCGCGCCGAAGCATCGAAGGGACGCGCGCGGCAAGACGCTCCCGTCCGAACGCATAGAAACCCGCAAAGCCCTGGTTCGCCGTGAGGCGGCGCGCCCGGATGCGCCGGTGCAGGCCGTGCCCGAGCGCGGCGAAGGTCCAGGGCTCGCCGACGCCGCGGGCGAGCAGCGCGAGCGGGTTCTCCCAGCAGTCGCGCAGCCAGCAGCGCGCTGGATCGAGCCGCGAGGGAAAGGCGGCGAGCACGATTTCGCGGACGCCGGGCAGCAGGTGCGAATGATGATGGCCGTCGATGAAATCGGGGAGCCGGCCGAGATGCGCCTCGAATGCGTCGAGCTGGCGCGCGAACTCGGCCGCGATCTCGTCGAGCGGCAGCAGACCGAACAGGGCGAGGCGAATCAGCCGGCCGGGTTCGGGCAGCTTCCCCGCGGGCGCCAGATTCGGCATCGGACCCAGCGGCCGCTGCTGGGTGAGCGTCAGATGCAGACCGATGGCCACGCGCCCGACCAGCGGCCGGAAGAGGGCGGCGGCCTCGGGCCAGGCCGGCATCACCGTCATGGCGCCGGTGGCGGAGAGGCGCCCGGCCTCGCCCAGTTCCCGGATGCCCCGGGAGACGCCCGGCGAGATGCCGTAATCGTCGGCGCAGACGATGAGGGGACGCAGCGCGGCTTC
>JASHSH010000049.1 GCA_030040955.1 Rhodospirillales bacterium | reverse complement strand
CAGCTCCTTCTTGTCCTGGTCGTCGATCGTGATGCCGCGCGTGTCCGCCAGCATCTTCATTACCGCGCCACCGATTTCGGTGAATGGGACATAGCAGCCGGCCACGGTGAGCGCGGCCGAGTACATGATCAGGTTGGCGAACCATATGCGCATGGCGCCCTTGTCGCCGAAAATGCGCCGGAAGGTCGGTTCCATCGTATCGAGATCGAGCAACGTCTCGTTCACGTCGAATACGATCAGCGGAAGAGCGGCCATGGTGTCGGTATCCTTGCCCTTGCGGCCCGCAGATCGCATAACTGCTCGGGTGGCCATTGGCAAGTTCGTGGCCGATGACTTTTTCAAGATGTCGCGGCCGAACCGCGTGTGGAACATTCCCCCAGCCGGCGGCTACGCCTATCGAGGATGAAAACGATGCAGCGACAATCTCGGGGACGCGCGAAGAAGGCGGTCAAGCGCGGGACGCAAGCGGTCAAGCCCGCGAAGCCACGTGGTCGCGGCGGCGATCTGGAAAAGGTGCTTTCATTGATCCGGGAACACCCGGGGATACGGCCTTCCGAGATCAATCGACTCTTGAATAGGACCGAATCCGACGGTCTGCGCGCCAGGTTGATCAAGCGCGGACTCGTTCGGAAGGAGAAGGACGGATCGGTGGCTCGGTACTATCCCGTCTGACGGGCGCGGGCGCGCGGCGGCCCGAAAAGCCGCGCCGCCTACTTCCGCACCAGCGGGCGGTATTTGATGCGGTGCGGCTGGTCGGCGTCGGCGCCGAGCCGGCGGTGGCGGTCGGCCTCGTAGTCCTGGTAGTTGCCCTCGAACCACATCACCTGCGAATCGCCCTCGAAGGCGAGGATGTGGGTGGCGATGCGGTCGAGGAACCAGCGGTCGTGCGAGATCACCACCGCGCAGCCCGGGAAGTCGGCGAGCGATTCCTCGAGCGCGCGCAGCGTCTCGACGTCGAGATCGTTGGTCGGCTCGTCGAGCAGGAGGACGTTGACGCCGGCCTTCAGCATCTTGGCGAGGTGGACGCGGTTGCGTTCGCCGCCGGAAAGCTGGCCCACCTTCTTCTGCTGGTCGGCGCCGCGGAAGTTGAACTGCGAGACATAGGCGCGGCTCGGCATCTTGCGCTTGCCGAGATCGACTTCCTCGAGACCGCCGGAAATCTCCTCCCACACGGTCTTGTTGGCGGCCAGGCTGTCGCGCGACTGGTCGACATAGCCCAGCTTCACCGTCTCGCCGAGGATGAACTTGCCGGCATCCGCCTTCTCGGCCCCGGTGATCATGCGGAACAGCGTGGTCTTGCCGGCGCCGTTCGGCCCGATCACGCCGACGATGCCGCCCGGCGGCAGGCGGAAGGAGAGATCGTCGATCAGCAGCTGGTCGGCATAGCCCTTGCGCAGATGCTCGGCCTCGATCACCTGGTTGCCGAGCCGGGGCCCGGGCGGGATGACGATCTGCGCCACCTCGCCCTGCTTCTCGGCCGCCTTGGCGACCAGGGCCTCGAAGGCGGTGATGCGCGACTTGCTCTTGGCCTGGCGGGCGCGCGGCGACGAGCGCACCCATTCCAGCTCTTCCTTGATGCTGCGCTGGCGGGCCGATTCCTCGCGCTCCTCCTGGACCAGCCGTTTCTCCTTCTGCTCGAGCCAGGCGGAATAGTTGCCCTCGTAGGGAATGCCGTGGCCGCGGTCGAGTTCGAGGATCCAGCCGGTGACGTTGTCGAGGAAATAGCGGTCGTGGGTGACGATGACCACGGTGCCGGCATATTCGCGCAGGTGGCGTTCGAGCCACGCGACCGATTCGGCGTCGAGATGGTTGGTCGGCTCGTCGAGCAGCAGCAGGTCGGGGCGGGAGAGCAGCAGGCGGCAGAGCGCGACCCGGCGGCGCTCGCCGCCCGAGAGATGCGCGACCTTCGAATCGCCCGGCGGGCAGCGCAGCGCGTCCATCGCGATTTCGATCTGGCGCGGCAGCTCCCAGATGCCGAGATGGTCGATCTTCTCCTGCAACTCGGCTTGCTCGGCGAGGAGCGCGTTCATCTCGTCCTCGGCCAGCTCTTCGGCGAAGCGGGCCGAGATCGCCTCGAACCGGTCCAGCAGCGCCTTGCTCGCGTCCACCGCGGTCATCACATTGCCCATCACGTCGAGCTTCTCGTCGAGCTGCGGCTCCTGGGGCAGATAGCCGACACTGGCGCCCTCGGCCGCCCAGGATTCGCCGGCGAAATCCTTGTCGAGCCCGGCCATGATGCGCAGCAGCGTGGATTTGCCCGCGCCGTTGACGCCGAGCACGCCGATCTTCGCGCCGGGCAGGAAGGAGAGCCACAAGCCCTTCAAAATCTCCCGACCGCCCGGATAGACCTTGGTCAGGTTCTTCATCACGTAGATGTATTGGTGCGAGGCCATCGGGATTCCTCGGGGTGCGTCAGGGCGCTGGGAGACGCCGGGCGTATCGCCGGCGCGCTTCTTTATCCCAAGAGGCGGGCGCGGAGCAATCGCGGAGGCGTGTGCGCGAAGATTCTTTTGTGCGCGCGCCGCCGCGCGTGATTACCTGAGATCATGCGCCGCCGGTTGGTCTCGCTTTTGCTCCTCGTCGCCTGCGCGGGTCCGGCATTCGCGCAGCAGCCCGCGGCCCCGGATAGGTTCGACTATTACCTGCTCAGCCTGAGCTGGGTGCCGGCCTATTGCCAGGACGCCGCGCATCGCGGGCCGGAATGCGATCGCGGGCTCGGCGTCGCGCTGCACGGGCTGTGGCCGCAATACGAGAACGGCGGCTGGCCGGAATTCTGCCGCCGCGTGGATGCCGTGCCCGCGCCGCTCGTCGAGCGCGAGTTGGCCTTCATGCCCAACCGC
>JASHSH010000453.1 GCA_030040955.1 Rhodospirillales bacterium | reverse complement strand
TGCTCGAAATGTGAGGCGGCGATGGCCGACTATGACGTCATCGTGATCGGCGCCGGGCCGGGCGGCTATGTCGCCGCCATCCGCGCGGCCCAGCTCGGCCTCAAGACCGCTTGCGTGGAAAAGTATCCCACGCTCGGCGGCACCTGCCTGAATATCGGCTGCATCCCATCCAAGGCGCTCCTCCAATCCTCGCATCTCTACGAGGAGACTTCCGAGCATCTCGGCCCGCACGGCATCAAGGTGGGCAAGGTCGAGCTCGACCTCGCCGCAATGATGGCGCGCAAGGACAAGGTGGTCGGCGAGAACACGCGCGGCATCGAGTTCCTGTTCCGCAAGAACAAGATCGACTGGCTGAAGGGAGCCGGGCGCATCCTCGGCCCCGGCAAGGTCGAGGTTGCCGCGAAGGAAGGAACGGCCACGCACGGCGCCAAGCATGTCGTCATTGCCACGGGCTCCGACGTGACGCCGCTGCCCGGCGTCGCCATCGACGAGAAGCAGATCGTCTCCTCGACGGGAGCGCTCGCGCTCGCTTCCGTGCCGAAGAGCCTGGTGGTGATCGGCGCCGGTGTGATCGGACTCGAACTGGGTTCGGTGTGGAAGCGGCTGGGCGTGGATGTCCAGGTCGTCGAATTCCTCGACCGTGCACTGCCGCAGCATGACGGCGAGGTGTCCAGGCAGGCGCAGCGCATTCTCGAACGCCAGGGGCTCAAATTCAGCCTGTCCACCAAGGTGACCGGGGCGAAGACGACGAAGAGCGGGGTCACGCTGACGCTCGAACCGGCCAAGGGCGGCCAGGCGCAGGAGATCAAGGCCGACATTGTCCTGGTCTCGATCGGCAGACGCCCCTACACGGAAGGGCTTGGCCTCAAGGAGGCGGGGGTAGCAGTGGACGCGCGCGGCTTCATCCAGACCGACGGCCATTTCCGCACCAACATGCCCGGCATTTGGGCGATCGGCGACGCGATCGGCGGGCTGATGCTCGCGCACAAGGCCGAGGATGAGGGGGTCGCGGCGGCCGAGCTGATCGCCGGCCAGGCTGGCCACGTGAACTACGACGCGGTGCCCAGCGTGGTCTACACCTGGCCCGAGATCGCCCATGTCGGCAAGACCGAGGAGCAGCTCAAGGCGGAAGGCACGGCCTACAAGGTGGGCAAGTTCCCGTTCACCGCGAACGCGCGGGCGCGCGCCAACAACGACACCGAGGGTTTCGTGAAGTTCCTGGCCGACGCCAAGACCGACCGTGTGCTCGGCTGCCACATTATCGGCCCCTCGGCCGGCGATCTGATCGCCGAGGTCGCGCTCGGCGTCGAGTTCGTCGCCGCGGCCGAGGATTTCGCGCGCACTTGCCACGCCCATCCGTCGCTCGCCGAGGCGGTGAAGGAAGCGGCCCTCGGCGTGGCCGGGCGGTCGATCCATATCTGATCCCGCGCACCCGCGCGTCGCCATCGTCGCGGCGCTGATCCAGGATCGAGCCGGGCGAGTCCTGCTCGTGCGCAAGCACGGGACGGAGGCATTCATGCAGCCCGGCGGCAAGCGCGAACTGGGCGAGGACGATGCTTCCGCGCTCGCCCGCGAGCTGACCGAGGAAATCGGCTGTGCGCCAGCGGCGGGCTCGCTGCGCTTCCTCGGCACCTTTTCGGCGCCGGCCGCGCACGAACCGGGCACCACGGTCGAGGCGGCGCTCTATCGGGTTCAAGTCGTGGGCAAGATCGCGCCGGGGGCGGAGATCGCCGAACTGGCCTGGATCGACCCGGCCGTGCCTGGCCCCATCCGCCTCGCCCAACTCACCCGTGATCACGTGCTCCCGCTGGCGCGGGGGTGATTCGACCGCGCCGGTCAACGCCGTCGATACCCCCACCCCTACCCCTCCCCGCGCAAGCGGGGGAGGGAGCTCGTCCGATGTGCACGTCCCCTCCCCTCGACGGGGAGATCGACGTATACGTCGATGGGTGGGGCGAAAATCCAGGCTCAGCAGAACTGCGCTCTACGCCTTCGCCTTGGCGCGCGGATGGGCGCTGTCGTAGACGCGCCCCATGGCGGCGGCGTCCACTTCGGTATAGCGCTGGGTCGTGCTCAGCGAGGCATGGCCGAGCAGCTCCTGGATGGTGCGCAAATCACCGCCGCCCGCCAGCAGATGGGTGGCGAAGCTGTGGCGCAACGCGTGCGGCGTGGCGCTATCGGGCAGGCCCAGCCGCGCGCGCAGCCGGCGCATCTGGCGCTGCACCACGCCCGCGTTCAGCCGCTTGCCGCGCGCGCCCACGAACAGAGGGTCCTTGGGTCCCAGATGATGCGGGCACTGCGCGAGATAGCTTGCCACCGCCTCGACTACGGCCGGCAACACGGGCACCAGACGCTGTTTGCGGCCCTTGCCGGTGATAGTCATCGCATCGCCCCGGGGCGCCTGTGCGCGGGAGAGCGCCAACGCCTCGCCGAGCCGCAGTCCGCAGCCATAGAGCAAGGTGAACAGCGCCATGTCGCGCGCGCCTTGCCAGGGTTGCGTCTGTATCTCCCCGGCCACAACCAGCGCCGCCAGCGCATCGTCGGCGCCGAGCGGCTTGGGCACGGTGCGCGGCGGACGGGGTGCGCGCACGGCGGCGAGCGCGGCGTTGCGGGCAAGCCCATTGCGGTCGAGATAGCGGAAAAAGCTGCGCAGTCCGGACATGGTGCGGGCGAGGCTCGAGCGGCCCGCTCCTTCGGCGCCGCGCCGAGCGAGGAAGGCGCGGAAATCGGCGGCGCGCAGCCCGGCGAGCGCCGCCAGTCCGGGCTCGCGCCCCAGATGCTCGGTCAAGAAATCAAGGAACGTGGCGAGGTCGCGGCCATAGCCGTCGAGCGTATGCTCGGATGCACGACGCTCCGCGCCCAGCCAGCCCTGCCAAGCGGCGCAGGCCCGGCGCAGGGGTGGGTCGCCGCGGAAATGAATCGCTGGGCCGGCCACCGCGCGCGGTTCGCTCCGTATCCGGTTGCGGCTAAAGTGTAGCCGATGCCTCCCGCCGCCGTCACTTCGTCTCCGCCCGCGCGAGCCGGCAGCGCCCGCCGCTTCCCGCCGGGCGAGCGCGTCGCCGTGCTGCTGCCGCTCCCGCTCGCTGGCGCCTACGACTATCGCCTGCCCGCCGGGGCGGAAGCCGGCGAGGGCGATTTCCTGCGCGTTCCGTTGGGCCGCCGTGTGGCGGTCGGCGTGCTTTGGGGACCGGCCGCGGGAGAGGTCGAGCCGGGCAAGCTGCGCGACGCGCTGGAGCGGCTGGATGTCCCGCCGCTGCCGGCCGAGTCGCGCGCCTTCGTCGATTGGGTCGCCGCCTATACGCTCGCTCCGCCCGGGGCGGTGATGAAGATGGTGATGAGCGTACCCGCCGCGCTCGAACCACCTCCCGCGCCCG
>JASHSH010000452.1 GCA_030040955.1 Rhodospirillales bacterium | reverse complement strand
CCCCCACCCCAACCCCTCCCCGCAGAGGGGGAGGGGTTCCTCTTGCGTGCACGTCCCCTCCCCGCGCGCGCGGGGGAGGGGTTCGACCGATGTGCACGTCCCCTCCCCTGTCACGGGGAGGGACAGGGTGGGGTGGAGCGCGAACCGAACCGCTCAAGCCCGGCTCTGACCGCTCACCCCAGCACGCGATAGACCGTGACCAGCTTCTCGTCGCGACCCTCGAGCTCGCGCGAACAGGCGATGGTGAACGAGGCCCGCCGTTCGAGCCCTTCCTTGGGCAGATAGGCCCGGCCGGGATCGGCGAGCAGCACAAGGGCGCCGCCGGCGGCGCACTCGCGCAGCCAGGCGAAGGCGCGCTCGGCCATCGGCCGTTCGTAGCAGACATCGCCGGCGAGGATCAGGTCCCACTCTCCGGCCGGCGCGGCGATGGGATCGGCGAGCCGCGTCTCGACCGCGACCCCGTTGGCCTCGGCGTTGAGCGCGATCGCGGCGGCGGCGAACGGATCGATCTCGGCCGCCTGGACGCGCGCCGCGCCCGCGCGCGCGGAGGCGATGGAAGCGATGCCGCAGCCGGCGGCGAAGTCGAGCACGTTTCGGCCGCGCGCGAGATCGGGCGCGTCGAGCAGATGGCGGGCGAGCGCCTGCCCGCCCACCCAGGCGAAGGCCCAGTATGGCGGCGGCAAATTGTTGCCGTGCAGGAACGCCTCGCTCGCCTGCCAGATCGGCGTGAGCATGGTGGCGAGGTGGAGGCGCAGCTCGGGGCAGGCGGGCGGGGCGACCAGTTCGGTATGCGCGCGGACGAAGGCGCGCCGCGCCGCCGCGTCGACCATCCCTAGGCCAGGCGCCCGGCGACGACGGCGATCAGCACCAGCCAGCCGAACCAGCGGTTGGACTTGAACTTGGCCAGGCAGTCGGCCGGATCGTCCATGCGCAGCGTGCCGATCTGCCACAGCGCCTGGAGGCCGGCGAGCGGCAGCAGCGCGTATGTTGGCCAGCCCAGACCGGCGACGCGCGCGGCGGCCGCGATCAGCGCCAGCGTGAGCGCGTAGAACAGGACCAGCCAGAAGGGCGTTGCGCGCGCGAACAGCCGCGCGGTCGATTTGATGCCGACGAGCGCGTCGTCCTCCTTGTCCTGCAGCGCGTAGATGGTGTCGTAGCCGAGCGTCCAGGCGATGCCGCCGGCATAGAGCAAGGCGGGCGCCAGGCCGAGCGAGCCGGTGACCGCGGTCCAGCCGAACAACGCGCCCCAGTTGAAGGCGAGCCCCAGCCAGGCCTGCGGCCAGAAGGTGAAGCGCTTCATGAACGGATAGGAGAAGACCAGCAGCAGCGAGGCCGCGCCGACCCAGCGCGCCGGCCAGTCGAGCATCAGCAGCATGGCGAGGCCGAGGCCGAGCTGCGCGGCGAGGAAGATCCGGGCGCTCGCCACGCTGACCTGGCCCGAGGGAATCGGCCGGCCGCGCGTGCGCGCGACCTGGGCGTCGAAGTCGCGGTCGACGATGTCGTTGAAGGTGCAGCCCGCCCCGCGCATCACGATCGCGCCGACGCCGAAGATCGCCATCAGGCGCAGATCGGGCCAGCCGCGCGCGGCGAGCGCGATGCTCCACCAACAGGGGAACAGCAGCAGCCAAGTGCCGATCGGCCGGTCGAGGCGCATCAGCCGCGCATAGGGCCGCCAGGGACCGGGCAGCAGCCGGTCCACCCAGCCGCCGACGGGGATGTCGCCTTGCAGGACGGGCGCGGTTGGCATCGCGCCAGACTAGGGCCGCGCGCGCGGCGGGGGAAGCCGGGGCCGCATCGTGCGGCCGCGGCCTCCGTGCTAGATTGCGCGCCGCCGATGATCCAGCCCCCGCCCCGCCGCCTGTTCGTCGCGCAAGACCTCGCGCCCGGAGCCGAGATCGCGCTCGACGCGGCCGCCGCGCATCGGCTGCTGCATGTGCTGCGCGCCAAGCGCGGCGACCAGATCGCGCTGTTCAACGGGCGCGACGGCGAATGGCGGGCCGAGCTGATCGAAGCGAGCAAGCGCCGCACCGCGCTCGGCCTGCGCGAATTGCTCCGCGCGCAGGAGGCGGAGCCGGATATCTGGCTGCTGTTCGCGCCGATCAAGCGCGCGCGCCTCGATTGGATGGTCGAGAAGGCGGTCGAGCTGGGCGCGGGATCGCTGTTCCCGGTGTTCACCGCGCGCACCGATCCCACCCGGGTGAGCATGGAGCGGATGCGCGCGATCGCCATCGAGGCGGCCGAGCAGTGCGGAAGGCTCACCGTGCCCGAAGCGCGCGAGCCCGAGCCGCTCGCCACCCTGCTCGCGCGCTGGCCGGCGGGCCGCAAGCTGATCTTGCTCGACGAGACCCATGCCGGCCGGCCGATCGCGCGGGCGCTCGCCGCGGTGGGAGCCGATCCGCTCGGACTCCTCTGCGGGCCGGAAGGCGGGTTCACGAAAACGGAACTTGACGCGCTGCGGGCGCTGCCCTTTGCTGTCGCCGCCGATCTCGGGCCGCGCGTCCTGCGCGCCGAGACCGCTACCCTCGCCGCGCTGGCTTGCGTTCAGGCCTGGCGCGCGGGCGGGGACGCGGGCGGCGCCTGAACCCCCCTCCATCGCCAGCGGGAAATCGCGCAGCCAACATGTCCGCACCGGCGCAGACCAGCCGCGAGCCGATCACCTCGAAGACCCAGCTCGTCGAGCACCTGGCGCGCGGCTGCAAGCCGATCGAGCGTTGGCGCATCGGCACCGAGCACGAGAAGTTCGTCTATTCGACGGCCGATCTGCGCCCGCTGGCCTACGAAGGCGAGCGCGGCATCCGGGCGGTGCTGGAGGGGCTGGCGAAGTTCGGCTGGCAGCCGATGCAGGAACAGGGCCGCACCATCGCGCTCGCCCAGGAGCGCGCCAACGTCACGCTGGAGCCCGGCGGACAGCTCGAACTCTCCGGCGCTCCGCTCGAATCGGTGCACCAGACCTGCATCGAGGTGAACCGCCATCTCGCGCAGGTGAAGGAGATCGGCGAGCGGCTGGGGGTCGGCTTCCTCGGCCTCGGCTTCCTGCCGCAGTGGACGCGCGCCGACATCCCGTGGATGCCGAAGGGACGCTACGCGATCATGCGGCGCTACATGCCCACCCGGGGCTCGCTCGGGCTCGACATGATGCTGCGCACCTGCACCGTGCAGGTGAATCTCGACTTCGCCTCCGAGGCCGACATGGTGCGCAAGTTCCGCGCCAGCCTCGCGCTCCAGCCGATCGCCTCGGCGCTGTTCGCCAACTCCTCCCTCGTCGAGGGAAGCGCGTCGGGCTTCCTCTCCTATCGCAGCCAGATCTGGACCGACACCGATCCCGACCGCTCCGGCATGCTGCCCTTCGTGTTCGAGCCGGGCATGGGCTTCGAGCGCTATGTCGATTGGATGCTCGACGTGCCGATGTATTTCGTCTACCGCGACGGCAAATATATCGACGTGGCCGGCCAGTCGTTCCGCGATTTCCTCGCCGGCCGCCTGCCCGCGCTGCCCGGCGAGCATCCGACCATCGGCGACTGGTCGGATCATCTCACCACCGCCTTCCCCGAGGTGCGGCTGAAGCAATATCTCGAGATGCGCGGTGCCGACGGCGGACCTTGGCGGCGGCTGTGCGCCCTGCCCGCGCTATGGGTCGGGCTGCTCTACGACCCGGTCGCGCTCGACGGCGCCTGGGAGCTGGCCAAGGGCTGGACCGAGGCGGACCGCGCCGGCTTGCGCCGCGACGTGCCGCGTCTCGCGCTGAAGGCACGGGTGGGCGGGCGCAGCGTGCAGGAAGTCGCGCTCGACATGCTGGCGCTGGCCCGCGCCGGGCTGGCGCGCCGCGG
>JASHSH010000451.1 GCA_030040955.1 Rhodospirillales bacterium | reverse complement strand
CGCCGGATGCGAATACCAGCTCGTCATGCGCGGCGAGCGCGGCGAACTTGTTGGGATGCGAGCGAAACGGAAGCCCCGATAGCGCGGCGATGCGTGCCGCCATCGCTGCGGCGAATCCGGGCGGCGCATTCAGCCCGGTGCCCACCGCGGTGCCGCCGATGGCGAGGTCGTAAAGCCCGTCGAGCGCGGCCTCGATGCGCCCGATGTCACGGCCGATCATCGCCGCCCAGCCGGATATTTCCTGCCCCAACGTGAGCGGGGTCGCATCCTGGAGATGGGTGCGGCCGATCTTGACGATGTCGGCGAAGGCCCCGGCCTTGGCGCGCAGCGCGGTGTCGAGGCGCCGAGTGGCGGGCAGCAGGTCGCGCACCAGGGATGTCGCCGCCGCGACATGCATCGCGGTCGGGAAGGCGTCGTTCGACGAGTGCGACATGTTGACATGGTCGTTGGGGTGGATCGGATGCTTCGACCCGCGCGCCCCGCCGGCCAGCTCGCTCGCCCGGTTAGCGATCACCTCGTTGACGTTCATGTTGGTCTGCGTGCCGCTGCCGGTCTGCCAGACGCGCAGCGGGAACTCGCAGTCGAGCTTGCCCGCGATCACCTCGTCGGCGGCGCGCTCGATCGGCTCGGCCTTGTCGGCGGGAAGCTTGCCCAGTTCGCGGTTGACCTGGGCGGCCGCCTTCTTCACCAGGGCGAGCGCGTGGATCACGCCGAGCGGCATGACATCGTCGCCGACGGCGAAATGGATCAGGGAGCGCTGCGTCTGCGCGCCCCAGTAGCGCGCGGCGGGCACCGCGATCTTGCCCATGCTGTCGGATTCCTCGCGCATGCCTTCCGGCGCACCGGCCTTGCCGTCCATTCCTCGCCTCCCCGGGCCTTGACGGCCCGACCCCCATTATATAGGACGCGCGCGGCGCCGCCGCCCCGTCGGCCGCGACCGGGCGGGATGCGATCATGGCGGAATCGAGCAGCAGGGCGGGCCGGCCGCCAAGCCGGAACGAGGCGGTCGCGCTGCTGGTCCTTGCCATCCTCTGCCTGGGCGCGAACTGGCCGGTGTTGCGCATCGCGGTCGGGCTGATCGAGCCCTTCTGGCTGTCCGCCTTCCGTATGATCGCCGCCGCCGCGATCTACGCCTTGTTCCTCGCCACGCGCGGTTCGCTCCGCCTTCCGCAGCCGGGCGACCTGCCGGTCGTGCTCGGCACCGGACTGATGCAGATGGGGGTGATAGTCGCCGCCATCACCTTCGGGGTGAAGGAGGTGGGCGCCGGCCGCTCGGCGATCCTCGCCTATACCGTGCCGGTATGGGTCGCCCCCGGCGCGATGCTGTTCCTCGGCGAGCGGATCACCCGGGGGCAGCTCGCCGGTCTCATTTGCGGACTGGCGGGCGTGGTGGTGCTGTTCAACCCGCTGGGATTCGACTGGTCGGACAAGCGCGTGCTGCTGGGCAACGGCGCGGTGCTCGGCGGCGCGGTGGTGTGGGCGGCGGCGCTGCTCCAGATGCGCGGACACCGATGGCGGGCCGATCCGCTGGCGCTGCTGCCCTGGCAGTCGCTGCTCGGCGCGCTGCTGCTGTGGCCGCTCGCGCTGCTCGCCGAAGGCTGGCCGCCCACCATCCGCTGGGGCTGGGAGCTGGGCTGGAGCTTCGCCTTCATCGTCCTGTTCGGCACCTGCCTCGCCTTCTGGGGATTGGGGATGGCGGCGCGGCACCTGCCGGCGATCGGCGTCTCGCTCGGCCAGCTCGCCACGCCAGTGATCGGCGTGATCGGCGCGGCGCTGTTCGTGGCCGAGACGCCGAGCTATTCCAGCCTCGCCGGGCTCGGGCTTATCATCGCCGGCGTTGCCTGCGGCTCGATCCTGGGTCGGCCGCCGGCGGAGGGGGCGAAACAGCGATGAGCCACCTGGTCACCTCGCTGCTCACCGTGGTGGTGGCGCTGTTTCCGATCGTCAACCCGCTCGGCACCGCGCCGCTGATTCTCGCGCTCACCGAGGGATCGAGCGAGTCGACGCGGGCCAAGCTCGCCGCGCGCATCGCCTTCAACGGGCTCGCGCTGATGCTGGGCTCGCTGTTCGTCGGCTCCTACATCCTTGCCTTCTTCGGCCTCACCGTGGGCGCGGTGCAGGTGGCCGGCGGGCTGGTGGTGGTGGCCGCGGGCTGGCGGATGCTACAAACCGGCGACACCTCGCGCGCGCAGGCCCAGCCCGCGCCGGTACCCGAGGAGGAGGTGCTGTCGCGGGCCTTCTTCCCACTCACCATGCCGTTCACCGTCGGACCGGGCAGCATGTCGGTCGCCATCATGATCGGGACCAAGGGCGCCGGATCGGAGCAGTTCCTGCTCGACGCGCTCGGCGCGGTGCTCGGCGCGGTGATCGTCGCGCTGTCGATCTATATCAGCTACCGCTTCGCTGCGCGCGTGCTCGCCGTGCTCGGGCGCGACGGCACCGACGTGGTGGTGCGCCTGTCCGCCTTCATCCTGCTCTGCCTGGGCGTGCAGATTCTGTGGAACGGCTACGCCAACCTGACCGCGATGGGCCCGCGCTGAGCACTCACACGGCCGCGACGAGGAGCGGAAGCAGCCCCGCGAGCCGGACCCCGGCCTCGTCGGCCACGCGCAGAATATCGAGGTGATGGTCGGGCTGCTGATCCGGCCCGCCGGTCGCGACGTTGGTGATGATCGAGAAGGCGAGCACCTTGAGCCCGCAATGCTTGGCGGCGATCACCTCGACCACGGTCGACATGCCGACCGCGTCGCCGCCCGCGAGGTGCAGGAACCGCCGCTCGGCGGAGGTCTCGAAGCTCGGCCCCAGCACGCCGGCATAGATGCCCTCGCGGATCGGCTGCCCGGCCTCGCGCGCCACCCGGCGCGCCACCTCGAGCAGATCGCGATCGTGCGCGTCGGACATGTCGGGGAAGCGCGTGCCGATCTGGTCGTCGTTGTCGCCGACCAGCGGATTGGCGCCGGTGAAGTTGAGATGGTCGGTGATCAACATGATGTCGCCGGGACGGAACGATGGATTCAGCCCGCCGGCCGCGTTGGTCACGATCAGCGTGCGCGCGCCGAGCCGGCGCAGCAAGTAGATCGGCAGGCGGATATCGCCCGCCTTCCAGCCCTCGAACAGATGGAACCGTCCCTGCATCAGCGCGACGCGCCGCCCGGCCACCTTGCCGACATGCAGGATGCCGGCGTGGCCGACGACCGTGCTGCGCGGGAACTCGGCGATCTCGGCGTAGGGGATCTGGACCGCGCCCTCGACGATCTTGGCCGAGCCGCCGAGCCCGCTGCCCAGGATGATGCCGACCTCGATCGGCCCGCCGATCCTTGACGCAATGCTGGCCTGGGCCCGGTCGAGCCTGTCCTTGATCGCCGACATTTATATCTCCCCTCGTCGCGGGCGCAGTCTCGCCCGGAGCCGGGCGATTGGCAATGCGCGGGCGCGGGGATTCACGTCGCGCGCTTGCGGTTCACCAGCCACAGCCCAAGCGCGACCAGGGCGAGCGCCAGCCCCAGCAGCGGCGTGAGCGGCTCGCCCAGCAGCCAAGCCCCGAAGATCACGCCGAACAGCGGCGTCAGAAACGAGAAGGCGGAGAGCCGGGTCGCCGGATAGCGCGAGATCAGCCAGAACCAGACAAGATACGAGACGAAGGCGACGATGACGATCTGAAAGACGAAGGAAGCCCATTCCACCCGGGAAGGATTGGCGATGCGCGGCTCGCCGACGGCCCAGGAGGCGAGCGGCATCAGCACGGCCGAGACCGCGAGCTGGTAGAACAGAACCTTGGCCGCGCCGACCGAAGCCAGGCGGCTGGCGCGGATCACCACCGTGGTCGCGCCCCACAGCGCCGCGGCGAGCAGGAGCAGCAGATCGCCGAGCACCTCGCGCCCTTGCGGCAGCGCGATCCCGTCGGCGAAGGCGGCGATCAGCCCGCCGAAGGCGCAGACCATGCCGATCGTCTGCCACCGCCCGATCCGCTCCGCCGGCTCCAGCCAATGCAGCCCGAGGACGACGAAGAACGGCGCGGCATATACGAACAGCACGCCGCGCGAGGCCGGCGTGTATTGCAGCGCCCAGTAGATCAGCGCGAATTCGGAGGCGAATAGCAGTCCGGCGAGCAGCCCGGGCCACAGGGTGCCGTCACGGTCGAACAGCGGCGTGCCGCGCAGCCGCGTCCAGGCGAACAGCAGCAGGCCGGCGCCGATCGAGCGCAGTCCGCATTGCAGCAGCGGCGGGAAGCCGGCATTCGCCACCTTTACCGCCACCTGGTTCAGCCCCCAGGTGGCGCAGCAGGCCGCGAGCAGGACGATCGCCACCGCGTCGAGCCGGTCGCGCCGCTCGATCATGTTTCCTCCCCGCCGGATCGGAGACGGTTTGTCGTCGAATTCGCGCCCGCCGGCAAGCCGGGACGGGCTCGACGGCATGGTTTGCCTCACGCCTAGCGGATTTTTCGCCTCTCCTTCGACTCGACGCTCCGCGCCGGCTCGGGATGAGGCGAAGAATGTCTCGAAGGGGAGGCAAGCGGTGAAGTCGGTCCGGATGCGTCAGGCGGCGTCGATGCGGGGCTGGATCTCGGTGTCGGAGGCGCGGGCGGCGGCGACGCGGCGCAATATCATGCGGCTGATCGCTTCGAAGATGCGCGGGACGTAGCGGTGCTTGTATGGATAGTCGATCTTCGAATCGTGCAGATGCACCAGCATGGAGGGATTGGCCTCGAACAGGAGCACGCGCCCATCCGGCGCGATGCCGCAATCCATGCCGGCGAAATCGAGATCGAGCCGCTTGGCGACCGCGCGCACCGCGCGGCCCAGCTCGCCCGGGAAGGCGGAATGCCAGTCGGCGAGGAACGCCTCCTCCTCCTGCTTCATCCAGGGCGCTTCCGCCATGTCGACGCGATAATAGTGAACCTTCCAGTCCCGCCCGATGGCGAGATGGTAGGGATAGACCTCGCGGTCGACGAAGATCAGCCGGTATTTGCGGAAATACCCGTCCGCGCCGCGATAGTCGCGGAACTCGCTGGCATAGAATTCGGCGCAAGGGATCGCGCGCAGATAAGCGGCGAGCTGGGCCGCGTTCTCGATACGCTCGAGATCCTCGCCGCCATGCGCGCCGACGGGACGGATCAGCGCGGGCGGGGAGAAGGTCGCGCCGGCGGCGGCCAGCGATTCCAACTCGGCCCTGGTCGCACGGCGCGTGGGCGGAACGTCGAGGCCTCGGATGCCGGCGAGCAGCCGCGCCACCCGGTCGCGCGAGGTACGCACCACCCGCTCGTCGGGTGGATTGATGATTGGACGGCCAAGGCGGGCGCAGAAATCGCCGGCCAGCGCGAGAAATGGCCCGCCCTGGTCGGCATCCGAAATCGCATTGAATACCAGGTCGCAATCGGCGGCTTTGTCGGCCAGGCTGGCCTGGGCCTCATCGGCCTGGCCCGGCTGCATTACATAGGCGATGGTGCTGGCGAAACGGCTGCGGTCGATGAGGAACTGAAGCGAGGCGTTGCACAGGCCCGCGCCGCCGAGCACGAGGATGCGGGCCAGGGTGCGCGGTCCGGTGCAGGCCTCCTCGCGTACGCCATGGCGGCGCGCCGCTTCGACGCGATGGCCGGCCGCCTCCTCGGCGCGATGCGCCTGTTCGAGCGCGGTGGCCAGCTGGATATGGGCCTCGACGTGATTTGGATCGAGCGCGACGGCGCGGCGGAAGGCCTCTTCCGCCCCGGCCAGGTCGGGCAGGGCGAGCCGCGCCGTGCCCAGGTTGAACCAATGCTCCTCGACCTCGGGCGCCAGGCGCGTGGCCTCGGCGAATGCGGCCGCCGCCTCGGCCGGCTTGCGCTGCTCGAGCAGCAGGAAGCCGCGGTTGCGCCAAGCGGTGACGAATTTCGGATCGGCCGCGAGCGCGCGGTCGAAGGCCGCCAATGCCTCGTCGCGCCGGCCCAGCCGATGCAGCGATGTGCCGAGATCGTTGCAAGCGAGCGCGTGATCGGGCCGGTGCGCGAGCGCGCGGGAGAACAGCAAGATCGCGCTATCCTCGTCGCCCCGGCGCTGATGCAGCTTGGCCAGCTCGAACAGGGTGACGGCGAACTCGACGCGGGAATGGCCGAGCGGATCTACGGCGGCGCCCGGCAGCCGCGCCTCGGCGCGATCGAGCGCCGCGACGCTCACCAGTTCGTCGGAGCCGAGCGCGAGGCAGCGGCGGAACAGCCGCTCGGCCTCGGCCAGATCGGTGCCGTCGGCGAGCACCATGCCGAGCAGCATCATGGCGCGCGCATCGTCGGGACTGAGCTCGAGCGCGCGGCGGTAGAGCGCTGCCGCCTCGCTCAGCCGGCCGGCCTGATGCTCGCGGAACGCGGCGCGGAACAGTGAGGTAAGATCGGGAGGCGTGGGCGCCATCTGCATCTTTCTCCGCGGAAATCCACACGTTTCCGAGCAACCTCCGTACCATTTTCCGGGGCCATCTCTACGGCCCTGAATTCCCGCGCAATTCGTCGGGTTACCGGATGGAAGAGCGGAACCCCCGGCAGGAATTCGCCCGGCAGAAAATGCCGGGGCGCGGGAGCGTTACAGTGTCGTGAATGCGGGCGATTCGGCGGTGGACCGGGTTAGCGACTGTGCTAAGGTCCGCACCGGCGAGCCGGCCGTCCCGCATGGATTCGCCGCCCGGGGAACACGTCATGGCGATCGTCGATCTGAGCATGACCGGCCGTGCCGCGCGCGCGCTCACGCCGAACCGCTGGGACCTGGTCGCGATTCCGCTATTCCTCGGCGTGGTCGCGCTGTGCCTGATCGGCATCGAGCAGGCGCGCGTGCCGATCGAGGCGGTGCAGACCTCGAAGATCAGTCTCGATCCGGCCAACCTGCCGAGCTACGCGCTGCGTACCGTGCTGCGGATGCTGGCCGGGCTGGTGGCGAGCCTTGTGTTCACGCTGATCTACGCCACCGCGGCAGCCAAGAGCCGTCGCCTCGAGCTGGTGCTGATTCCGATCCTCGACATCCTCCAGTCGGTGCCGATCCTCGGCTACATCTCGTTCACCGTGACAGCGTTCATGGCGTTGTTCCCCGGCTCGGTCCTGGGCGCCGAATGCGCTTGCGTATTCGCCATCTTCACCAGCCAGGCCTGGAACATGGCGTTCAGCTTCTACCAGTCGCTGCGCACCCTGCCCCACGATCTCGACGAGGCCGCGCGCAGCTTTCACTTCTCGGCCTGGCAGCGCTTCTGGCGGCTGGAGGTGCCGTTCGCCATGCCGGGCCTGGTGTGGAACATGATGATGTCGATGTCGGGCGCCTGGTTCTTCGTGGTCGCGTCCGAGGCGATCACGGTGGGCGACCAGACCATCACGCTGCCGGGCATCGGCTCCTACGTCTCGGTCGCCATCGACCAGCGCGACCTGGGCGCGGTCGGCTGGGCGATCGTGGCGATGACCATCGTGATCCTGATCTACGACCAGCTGATGTTCCGTCCCATGGTCGCCTGGTCGGACAAGTTCCGCTTCGAGCTGACCAGCGCGCAGACCGTGCCCGAATCCTGGCTGCTGAACGTCATCCGCCGCACCCGCGCGATGCGCGCGGTCGCCACGCCGTTCGGCAAGGCCTTCGATTACTCGCTGCGCCTCCAGCCGCCCCGCGCCCGCGTGCGCGTCGACATTCCGATTCCGGCGCGTGTCGTCGATTATGCGTGGTACGTCCTGGTCGCGGCCGGGAGCCTCTACTGCGTGTGGCAGGTGGTCGAATACGCCAGCGCCTCGCTTGCCTGGAGCGATGTGGGCGAGGCGGCCTGGCTGGGCGTGCTGACCATGATTCGCGTGATCGTGCTGATCGTGATCGCGAGCGTGGTCTGGGTCCCGATCGGCGTGTGGGTCGGGCTGCGGCCGAAATGGGCCGAGAAGATTCAGCCGCTGGCTCAGTTCCTGGCCGCGTTTCCGGCCAATCTCCTGTTCCCCATCGCGGTCGTCATCATCGTCAGCCTGAACCTGAATGTCGATGTCTGGGTGAGCCCGCTGATGCTGCTTGGCGCGCAATGGTACATCCTGTTCAACGTGATCGCCGGCGCGGCGGCGTTCCCGACCGACATGCGCGAGGCGGCCGACAATTTCCGCCTGCGCGGCTGGCAATGGTGGCGCGAGGTAACGCTGCCCGGCGTGTTCCCCTATTTCATCACCGGCGCGATCACCGCCTCGGGCGGGGCGTGGAACGCGAGCATCGTGTCTGAATACGTGAAATGGGGCGACACCACGTTGACGGCGCACGGGGTCGGCGCCTATATCGCGCAGATGACCGAGAAGGGCGACTATCCGCGCATCGTGCTCGGCATCGTGGTGTTGTCGCTCTACGTGACCATATTCAACCGCGTGCTGTGGCGGCCGCTCTACCGCCTGTCCGCCCGCCGGCTGCGCCTCGACTGATCCCGGGAGAATCGACATGAACGTCATGGCGAAGAACGGCGCCGCCCCCCTCCTCGCGGTCAGCGAGGTGTGTCAGGCGTTCCCCAACCCCTCCGCCGGCGACATCGTGGTGCTCGACAAGGTCGACCTCGCGTTGCGCGAGGGCGAGATCGTCGGCCTGCTGGGCCGCTCGGGGTCGGGCAAATCGACGCTGTTGCGCATCGTCGCCGGCCTGATCCACCCCACCGCTGGGAACGTCACCTATCACGGCAAGCAGGTGGCGGGGCCGTGCGAGGGCGTGGCGATGGTGTTCCAGACCTTCGCCCTGTTCCCCTGGCTGACCGTGCTCGACAATGTGCAGGTTGGCCTCGAGGCGCTCGGCGTGCCCGAGCAGGAGCGCCGCAAGCGCGCGCTGGCCGCCATCGACCTGATCGGCCTGGACGGATTCGAATCGGCCTATCCGCG
>JASHSH010000450.1 GCA_030040955.1 Rhodospirillales bacterium | reverse complement strand
CAGGCTTGCTTGTTGAGCACGAAGTCGGGCCGCTCGCGCCCGTCGGGGAAATAGCGCATCTCCTCGAACAGGTGCTTGCCCAGGCCGGTGCGCTCCAGCGTCTTCAGGAACTGCTTGGGGATGATCTTGTCGGTGTCGACATTGACCATCGGCAGCGGCGCCGCCACGCCCGTCAGCTTGGTGAATTTCTGCATCGTGTTCCCTTCTTCTCGATCCCACCCCGCAGAGGGGGAGGGATTCTCCTTCTACTCCCCTCCCCTCCTACGGGGAGGGGTCGGGGGTGGGGTGGCCAGCGCATCCGCCACCACCCGCATCACGCCATCGATATTGCCAAGTACCTCGTCGTTCCAGAAGCGCAGCACCCGAAAGCCCCTGCCGGCAAGCCATTCGGTACGCGCATCGTCCCGCTCCACCATGTCGACCATTCCATGCTGCCCGCCATCCACCTCGATCGCCAGCCTCGCGGTGTGGCAGGCGAAGTCGACGATGTATCTCCCGATCGGCGCCTGACGACGAAAGTGAAACCCATCGCTCTTCAGACCCCTCAATTCGCGCCACAGGCGACGTTCCGCATCGGTTTGCTCGGCGCGAAGCTGGCGGGCTCTTTCGTTCGCCATGCGCGGTTCGTTCCAATCCGACTCCTGCCCCCACCCCATCGACGTATACGTCGATCCTCCCCGCAGAGGGGGAGGGGTTCATGGGATATGCCCCTCCCCGCACAGGGGGAGGGGTTCAACAGATATGACCCTACGCGCGCGAGCGAGGGAGGGGTTCTGGACTCACGCCAGCTTGCGCACGTCGGCGAGGTGGCCGGTGACGGCCGCGGCGGCGGCCATCGCCGGGCTGACCAGATGGGTGCGCCCGCCGCGTCCTTGCCTGCCCTCGAAATTGCGGTTCGAGGTGGAGGCGCAGCGTTCGCCTTCGGCCAGCCGGTCGGCGTTCATGGCGAGACACATCGAGCAGCCCGCCTCGCGCCACTCGGCGCCGGCGGCTAGGAAAATCGCGTCGAGCCCCTCGGCCTCCGCCTGCTCCTTGATCAGTCCCGAGCCGGGCACCACGAGCGCGCGCACGCCCGCTGCCACCTTGCGTCCGTTGAATATGGTGGTGGCCGCGCGCAGATCCTCGATCCGGCTGTTGGTGCAGGAGCCGATGAACACGGCATCGACGCGGATCCGCTCGAGCGGCGTTCCAGGCTCCAGCCCCATATAGGCGAGCGAGCGCTCCATCGCGGCGCGCTTGCCGTGATCGGAGGCCGAGGCCGGATCGGGCACGCGGCCGGTGATCGGCAGCACGTCTTCCGGGCTGGTGCCCCAGGTGACCATCGGTGGGATTTGCGCGGCATCGATGTGGACGGCGGTGTCGAACGCGGCGCCCTCGTCGCTGCGCAGTCCGCGCCAGTAGCTCACCGCTGCCTCCCAGGCCGCGCCCTTGGGCGCGCGCGGACGTCCGGCGAGATATTGATAGGTGGTGTCGTCGGGCGCGATCAGCCCGGCGCGCGCGCCGGCCTCGATCGACATGTTGCACACCGTCATGCGCCCTTCCATCGAGAGCGCGCGCACCGCCGATCCGTCATACTCGATCACATGGCCGGTTCCGCCGGCGGTGCCGATCCTGCCGATCACGGCGAGGATCAGGTCCTTGGCGGTCACGCCCGCGCCGGGCGCGCCGTCGATGGTCACGCGCAAATTCTTCGACGAACGCTGGACCAGGGTCTGGGTCGCCAGCACATGCTCGACCTCGGAGGTGCCGATACCGAAAGCGAGCGCGCCGAACGCGCCATGCGTCGCGGTATGCGAATCCCCGCATACCACCGTGGTGCCGGGCAGCGTGAAGCCCTGCTCGGGCCCGACGATGTGCACGATGCCCTGGCGGACATCGTCCATCGCCAGATAGTCGATGCCGAACGCGCGCGCATTCGCCGCCAGCGCCTCGACCTGGGC
Organism: Rhodospirillales bacterium; assembly: GCA_030040955.1. Classification (GTDB taxonomy): domain Bacteria; phylum Pseudomonadota; class Alphaproteobacteria; order Rhodospirillales; family Magnetospirillaceae; genus JASHSH01. Next base: position 900 of record JASHSH010000450.1, on the reverse strand, counting down.
GCGGGATTCGGCGTCCAAGATGCCGCCCCTCCGGTCGGTGGTGGGTACGTTGTGATCGGCGACCGCGAGAGTGCGCTCGGGATGGCGCACGCGTCGGCCGGCCGCGCGCAAGCCGGCGAAGGCCTGCGGGCTGGTGACCTCGTGGACCAGGTGCCTATCGATATAGATCAGGCAGGTGCCGTCCTCCTGCTCGTCGACCAGATGGCCGCGCCAGATCTTGTCGTAGAGCGTCTGCGGCCGGGCCATTCACTTCTCCTGGGGCATGTCCTCGACGGCCGAACGGTCGCGCTCGGCGATCATCGCCGCGCGCTCGGCGGCGGTGACCTTCGCCGAGTAGCCGGTGGTCTGCTCGGCGATGCGGGCGCTCTTGCCGCGCCGCTCGCGCAGGTAATAGAGCTTGGCCCGGCGCACATCGCCGCGCCGCACCACCTCGATCTCGGCGACGTTGGGCGAATAGAGCGGGAAGACGCGCTCCACCCCCTCGCCGTAGGAAATCTTGCGCACGGTGAACGAGCTGTTCAGCCCGGCGTTGCGGCGCGCGATCACGATGCCCTCATAGGCCTGCAGGCGCTCGCGGCTGCCCTCGACCACCTTGACGCTCACCTTCACGGTGTCGCCCGGGGCGAAATTCGGGATGGTCTTGCCGGCGGCAAGCCTTTCCATCTCCTGCTTCTCGAGGTCGCGAATGATGTCCATGGCTCAACCCTCGCTCGCTTTGGCGGCGACGTAGCGGGCCCAAAGGTCCGGCCGCCGCTGCCTGGTTACGTCCTCGGCCTGGCCGCGCCGCCAGGCCCTGATGCGCTCGTGATGGCCGGAGAGAAGTTCCTCCGGCACCGCGCGCCCGTCCCACACCTGGGGCCGGGTATAGTGCGGATATTCCAGCAGGCCGCGCGCGAAGCT
>JASHSH010000449.1 GCA_030040955.1 Rhodospirillales bacterium | reverse complement strand
GCCTCGATCACGAATGCGCGTGGACCAACGTACTCCACCACATAGGGCCCTCGGTCGTGCGACCACTCCTGCGCCAACTCGATCTCGCGGCAGGTGCGGTCGAGGGTGAAGAAATCGCCGCGCAGATTGGCGACTCGGTATGTCAAGGGATGAACTCGGTTCGCGCAGACATGGACGTGCCGGTTCGGAGTGTCGGCGTGCGCCGCGGCGATCCACTCGTGGTCGAGCAGCCCCACCGCGGTCAGTTGCGCCCGCACGGCCTGTTCGACCTGGGCGTTCGTGGGTCGCTCTCCGATGGGCCAGGATAGGACGAAGTGATAGATGGGCTGCTTGCAGCCGGGATTGCGTCGCGCCGTCGCTTTCATCCGCTTGGCGGCGAGGTCGAGGGACGGGACCTCCTTTAGGGCGTCGGCGTAATAGACATGGGAGGCCTTGCGGGAGTCCGTGATGTAAGTCTGGAGTGCGTCGAACCGGCCCGCGCCGTCGCCCGGCTTCCGGCGCAGGACCTTGGCGATAATTCCGATGGCGGCGACGGGAGGGATGCGGTCTCCCGTACGGCTGTCGCCCGCGATCATGAACGCGACCATCGTCGCCGCCACCATGGCGATCGCCGTGGTGGATAGACGGCCAAGCCAAGCTTCGGCGCGTCTATTCATTCTGTTCCCGCAGCTCGTCGACGAATTGTCGGATCGACTCGAGGATGTCGAGGGCGTCCGCCGCCTCCGCCGCGGTCGGTCCGCGGTGAATGACGAGAGGGTTGGCCGGCGATTTTCCGGGATGATTGCCGTCGCCATACTCGAGCCAAGTTTTGAGCATGTTGCCGAGTCTGGCCAGGTCGGCGATCTGCGCTCGTCGCAGGTCATTCTCGTCGGGAGAATTCGGGAGCGTCGGCGCGCTCGACTCGCCGGTGCGCGTCAGCACGGCGTCTCGAAGTACGGACTGCATCGTCGCTCGAGCTCGCTGACTGCAGTTCGGCGCCAAGTGTCGGTTCCGGCGGGCCACCTCGTCGCTGATCGCCAGGTATTCGGCCAGAGTCACCTTCACGTTAATTTGGAACTGGCGCCGCCGATTCTCCGATCTCGTTCGGCCGTCGCCGGCGCGGGCCATCACGACGCCTCCTCGCGGTAATCGCGACGGATATCCGTCGCCCTACCCTGTCCCACACGTCCGCCAATGCCATTCTTCAGGCATCCGCGTGACGAAAGGTCCTTGCGGTGGCATTCAGGATGCGATCTAGACATTCTATCGACGCATTGTGGCTGCAACCTATTACACGCTCGTGCTCCAGACGGATGCGCTCTATTGCATAGCAACGGAGATTTCGACAGCGATATGAACGGCACGTCGATTGCGCACCTGGCCCAATTGTTGTAGCATTTGTGATGCAGAGTGGACGCACATTGGACGCAGAAATGAAAGTTCACGTGACGATCGTCGACAGGATGCGCGAGGAGTTGGGGAGGCTGCCGGAGGTTCCCCCATCCGACGCCGCCCGAAGCATTCAAGAGGCCCTTGAGCAGGTCCTCGACGAGGTCGAGCAGAGGATCGCGTCCGGATATTCGCTGCGGCAGATTTGGGACGCCCTCACCGCCGCTGGACTGAGCGGCAAGTTTTCGACGTTCAAGTCCGCGGTGGCGCGAGCCAGGGCCAAGCGCCGCTCCCACGGGCGTGACCGCGCGTCTCGTCACGACCGGCCGGCCCGCGGAGACGGTGGCGCGAAGTCCGCTTCGACGACTCGGACTCCCCCGCCGCCCGAGGTCGGGCGTGAGCCCCAGCGCGAAGGCCGAGCGCCCGGCATCAGGGGACCCATGGCGATCACGCCCGACACGCCGCTGGACGAATTGTAAAGACTGCGCTGAGACGGTGGTGCGCGCTTGGTTCGCGCGCAATGTGCGCTGCGCCATGAGTGCTAGGACATCATTGCTGGATGGGCCAGCCAGCGCCGGCTTGACCTTCGGAGCCGGCGGGAACGCACCGATCCTGGACTCGCACCAGGCCAGGGCCCGTGCACGACATCAGAAGCTGCAGATAGCCCTGCTCGGCCATCTGGAATGCCCGATACCCATCGGGTGACTCCGCCCACGTGTGCGCAGCATCACCCCAATCGCCGTCGGCATGGCGAACGACACCGACCGTGACGATCGCCGCTACCAGAGCACCGACGAAGAACACGCCCGCCAATCCCGCCAACAACGCGCGATCTGCGAACAGGGTGGCACGCAGCCACTTCGCGTTGGCGCGCTGGAGGGATCGGCCGCTCTCGGCGGCCGTCCACCGAAACTTGTTGACCGAGGCATCCAGCTCCGCGGTTATTCTCTGCACCGCCGCCTTGGCGACGCGGTCGATCTCCTTGGGGATCTCGCGCATCAGCAGCAGGTGGTAGTGGAGTGCCAAGATCAGATCGAGCAATACGTCCTGCTCGTCGATGTCGAGCTCGCGACATGCCCGGTCGATGGCGTCGAGATCGTCCTTCGCCGGCGCGTACCCCAAAAGCGCCGTCAGCTTTTGCTCCGGAGTCCTCATGGGAGATCGGCCTGTTGGAACATGCGATCGACTTCTCGCCGCCACCTCTGCAAGACCGCGCGGTGCGCGATAGGCATCTTCAGCATCGCGTCGGAGATGGTGAGTCGCCGTGAGCGGAGGTCGCTCGCGACCATGGTGGCGAGACGCGGGAAG
>JASHSH010000448.1 GCA_030040955.1 Rhodospirillales bacterium | reverse complement strand
GCCGGCGCAGTCCTCGGCGAAAACGGCTGAACGGCGCACGATTCCGACCACACGCCGAACGTGTGGACCAGGCTCGCGCGACTTCGCGGCGCGCATCGAACGACGTCGAAATGTCTCTATTCATTCATCGAACGGACACGCGGCTGCAATGGGCTTGCGCCGGCGCGCCAATGCCCATGCGGGCGCTTCCCAGGCCGCGTCTTTAATGCAATTATCAGTGGTGCACTCTACGGGGAGGGTACCATGTTTGCGAGACGCGAATTCGCCTGTTGCGTGGCGGCCGGCGCGGTGATCTGGACGGGTGCGGCCATGGCGCAGACCGTTCCGCTGCCCTGGGGACAAAATCCGGACATGCTGGCCTGGGAGACCTTCGTCCAGGTCACCGCGCCCGCCGGCAATCCGCAGAATACGAATGTCGAGTTCGAGACCTGGGCCTCGGACCAGGACATCTACACGGCCAATCCGCAATGGCCGGCGGCCGGCGCGCTCAAGGAGTTGCAGACCAGCCAGCTGGGCGTCGCGCTGAAGCATCAGGGGCGGGTGCTGGTGATCCAGCCCAATCAGTGCACGCAGAGCTACGACCCGCAGGCGGCGAAGGCGGCGGGCTTCCCGAGCACGGGATGCATCGGCGAGGAGGTGCGGCGCAACTGGGCTTCGTTCCAGTACATCGTGGCCAACGGGCTGTATTCCACGGCGGGCTTGGCCAAGGCGTTTCAGGCCGGCCTCAAGGTCGACATGCCGGCCGACTCGGTCGAGCTGAAGGCGGACTGGATCCGGGTGGTCGACGCCGAGGCGTGGCTGCACCTGACCGAGCAGCAGGTGCGCAGCGAGTACTATGTGAACTCGGCCACCGATGGAACGACCAAGACCGATTTCGCGCTGGTCTCGTTCCAGTTCAGCACCAAGCAGGTGAAGGACTGGGTGTGGCCGGACTTCGAGCACGAGCTGACCCCCGGCCGGTGCGACTATATCGGCTGCCACGACAGCTTCGGCGCGGCGGTGCCCGACGTGGCGCCGAAACCGCAGACCGAGCAATCCTACGGCGCTTGCGCCAAGTCGCCCGCGCTGTTGTCGATGATGACGAACGCGGGCCTCAGCCCGGTCTGGCAGCATTATTGCCTGAAGGGCGTGCAGACCACTTTCACTACGGCGGACGGCCAGCCCACCAAGCTCGGCAACGCGGTGATCGAGGCGATCAACGCGGGCGTGCCGATCGAGCAGTCGTCCTGCATCAGCTGCCACGCCTACGCCGCGTTCGGCACGGGGGGACAGGTGGTCGGTCCGCCCAACCCACCGCCGCTCGGCGCGGTCGATACGAGCAAGCTGAAGAACATGGTGACCAACGACTTCGTCTGGGGGATTCTGTTCGCCCAGTAAATCGCGCGGAGCGCCCGCGCGACCGTAATGCTCGCGCGGGCTTCGCCTAGTCCGACCGACGCGGCGACCGCCGCGCCGGCCCGGTCCGACTTCGTCAGCGGATGCGGAACACGCCGCCGACTGTCACGCCGCCCCAGACCGGCGGATAGTAGTAGCCGGGATAGTAGTACGGATAATAGGCCGGATAGGCGTAGCCATAGGTGTAGCCCGGCGCGGCGTAGACCGGTGCGGCGGCGTAGCAGGATGTTCCGCCCGGCGCGCCTTGCTGTGTCGCGGTCTGCTGCGGAGTCGGCGCGTTGGCGCCGGTCTGTCCGCCCTGGCTTTGCGGCGCCGCCGAGGTGGCGGGCGTCGGACAGGGCGTCTGGTAGTAGCTCACCGCCGCGGGCGGCGGATAGTAGCAGCCCGACAACAGCGCGAGCGCTCCGGCCGCGGCCAACGGACCAATCCAACGGGTTGCGGTTCGGGTCATGGTGCGATCACCTCGGATTGCCTGGCCCCCTCCGGTATATACATATAACGCGCGGCTGTTTCCGCAATATTGCGCGTGGGTTTCGATGATTAGGCGCGGCGCTTTCGCCTAACCGCCTCGACGGACGCACGGATTGGCGATAGCGTGACCGCGCCCCGCCGACCGAGGATTTCCCGCGCATGGATTTGGAAGCGAAGATCGCGGCCGAGATCGACACCGCCGCCCGCTGCTTCGACAAGCTGAAGTCGCTCGCGCCGGAGATCGTGGCCGCCTCGCGTTTCCTGGTCGATGCGATCCGGGGCGGCGGCAAGGTGATGTTCTGCGGCAATGGCGGATCGGCGGCGGATTCGCAGCATCTCGCCGCCGAGCTTTCGGGCCGCTACATGAAGGAGCGCCGGCCGCTCGCCGGCCTCGCGCTCACCGTCGATACGTCCGCGCTTACCGCCATCGGCAACGACTACGCGTTCGCCGAGGTGTTCGCGCGCCAGCTGCGCGGTGTGGGGCGCGCCGGCGACGCCCTGGTCGCGATCACCACCTCGGGCAACAGCGCGAACGTGGTCGAGGCCGCGCGCGCCGCGCGCGAAATCGGCATCCGGGTGGTCGGCCTCACCGGGCGCGGCGGCGGCAAGCTTCCGCCGCTGTGCGATGCCTGCATCCGCGTGCCCTCGGACACGACCAGCCATATCCAGGAAATGCATATCGCGGTCGGCCACCTGCTCTGCGGCATCGTCGAGGACGCGTGCGGGTAGGCCGCGCGCCTACTCGATGTCCACCGCGACGGGGACATGGTCGGAGGGCTGGTCCCAGCCGCGCGCCTCGCGCAGCACGATCGCGCCGGTGAGGCTGGGCGCGAGTTGCGGCGTCACCCAGACATGGTCAAGCCGGCGGCCGCGGTCCGAGGCATCCCAGTCGTTGGCGCGATAGCTCCACCAGGAATAGAGCGTCTCCTCGGGCGGGACGAAGGCGCGCACCGCGTCGACCCAGCGCGCCGAGGCCTGGAGCCGGCCCAGCTTCTCGACCTCGATCGGCGTGTGGCTGACCACGCCGAGCATCTGCTTGTGCGACCAGACGTCGGTGGGCAGCGGCGCGACGTTGAGATCGCCGAGCAGCACCATCGGGCGGCGGCCGCGCGCATGCCCGCGCATCCAGGAAGCGGCCTCGTCGAGGAAGGCGAGCTTGTGGGCGAATTTCGGATTTTCGTCGGGGTCGGGCACGTCGCCGCCGGCCGGCACGTAGAGGCAGTGGATTTCGATGCCGGCCACGGTCGCCTGCAAGTGCCGCGCATCGTCCTTGCCGCAGAAGGAGCGGCGCGCCACCGCGGCGAGCGGCAGCTTGGAAGCGATGCAGACGCCGTTGTAGGCCTTCTGCCCGGCGAGCGCGATGTGCTTGTAGCCGAGCGAGGTCAGCGCCTCGCGCGGGAACAAGGGATCGGCGACCTTGGTTTCCTGGAGGCAGAGAATGTCGGGATGAAGCCACTGCGCGACGCGCTCGAGCAGCGGCGCGCGCAGCCGCACCGAGTTGATGTTCCAGGTGACCAGGCGCATCGCCCAGCCCGCTCCGCCGGCCTCAGCGCAGGGTGAAAACGTGGCCGCCGATGCCGGCGGCGCGAACCTCGACCCGGTCGCCGCGCGCGAGCGGCCCCACGCCCTCGGGCGTGCCGGTGAAGATCAGGTCGCCGGGCGCCAGCGCAACCAGGCCGGAGAGGATGGCGACGATCTCGGGCACCGACCAGACCATGTCGGCGAGATCGCCCGCCTGCTTCTGCACGCCGTTCACCGAGAGCGTGATCGCGCCCTTGCTCGGGTGTCCGATATCCGCGGCCGGGCGCAAAATGCCGCAAGGTCCGGCGAAGTCGAAACCCTTGGCCATGTCCCAGGGCCGGCCCTCCTTGCGTAGCGCGGACTGGAGATCGCGCCGGGTGAGATCGACCCCCACCGTGTAGCCGAAGACATGGTCGAGCGCGCGTTCCTGCGCGATGTCGGCCCCGCCCGCGCCGATGGCGACCACCAGCTCGCCCTCGTGATGCAGGTCGCGCGTGGCCGGCGGATAGGGGATGGTCGGCGCCGAGCTGATCGCGTCCGCCGGCTTGGTGAAGAAGAAGGGCGGCTCGCGGTCGGGATTGCCGCCCATCTCGCGCGCATGCGCCGCGTAATTGCGTCCGACGCAGAACACGCGGCGGATCGGGAACAGCCCGCCGCCGGCGACGTCGAGCACGGTCGGCGCGGCCGGCGGTAGGACGAAATGCGACATCGGCGGCTCGCGGGAATGGAGGCGCGCCCACTATAGGGCGGCGCGAGTCGCGTGCAAGGCGGAAGCGGGAGCCCGGCAGGAGTGGCGCCCGGTCAGGGGGGTAACCGGGCGCCTGTGCTCCTTACGCGGAGCGCGGGAACGGCAGGGGAGGCCGTTCCCTGGCGAAGTCTGTTGCGGACTTCGCCGACTATGAGACAGGTGGCTCTGGCATGGCCCTTGCTCAACCGGACGCGGGGCATATCAGCCGTGCGATTCATGCAGAGTTATGCGAGAGGCGCATAGCTCAAGGAAGTCAGCGCCCTGTCTAGTGATGCGCGGCCGGCGGTTGCGAGCGCGGATCGTGAAACTCGAACAGGTCGTCCGCCAGCCGGATGCCGGTCTCGGCGTCGTACAGCGATACCGTGGTGGTCTGGCCCTGGGCATCGACCACCTTCCACTGCCGAAGCTGGAGCGGCGACTCGCTGAATACCAGTGTAATGCGTCCGCTGCGCGGGTCGTCGCGCTTGTCCACGGTGATATAGACCACGCCCGGCTGGCGGACCACGGATTCGACTTTCAGCGCGCCCTGGTCCAGGTGGACCTGCGGCTGGACCAGCACGCCGGCCAGCGTGGAATCGAGATCGACATAGCTCACCTGGCCGAGCTTGGCGTCGTAATAGACGAGGGTGCCGCCGGAGGCGACGACCAGGATCGGCGTGGGCGGATCGTAGTCGAGCCGCATGCGTCCCGGGCGCGAGAGATAGAGCGTGCCCTCGGCGGTCGAACCGTCCTGCGCGACCTGGAGGAAATGCGCCTTCAGCGTGGCGACCTGGTCGAGATAGGCATCCGCCTGCGCGACGATGTTCGCATCGCCCGGGCTCAACGCCAGCGCCGGCGCGCCGATGAGGCCGAGGCTCAGCGCCAGGGCGGCAGCGAAGGGCAGGCGTGTTGGGCGTGCGGCGGTCATGTCGTTTGCGCGGTCTCGGTGCGGCGGCGATTGGACCGGACGAATATGGTGGTTCGATGGCGGCGGCGGAAGGGGTTCCTCGCGCCTGGCTTCGGCGAAAGCGGCGAAGCTAAATCCGCTTCTCGGTGAAGGGCAGCCAGCCGGCGGCATCCTCGATCTCGATCACCCAGAGATCGGAATCGCGTCCCACTTGGCGCGCGATATAGGCGTCGGCGATGGGCTCGGCCACCGGCGCCTCGCCGGTGCCGGCGAGCCAGGCCCGCGCGCCGTCGGCGTCGCGCACCTGGGCGAGCACGCGGAACCCGTTCGCGCGCATGTTCTGCTTGACCAGGATCGAGCCGGCATCGTCGTCGCCCTTGCGCACCACGGTGGCACTGACGCCGCGCGCGGCGCAGGCGCGCACCGCCGCCTGCACGCGCAGCCGCGACTTCAGCCGGGCGAGTTCCGAATCCGGAACCAGCGCGGGCAGATCGTCGCGGCCGATGGCGCGGGCCTCGGCCCCGGTCGAAGGAGGCTGTGGGCGGCGCATGCGTCACTTTAGCGCGCCCGCCTACCGCGACGCGAGGGGCGCGGCGCGAAGATCGCGGGACTAGAACACCGCCCAGGCGGGCTTGCGCGGGCGCAACTGCGATTCGCCCGCGGTCAGCGCCGCGCCTTCGGCGAGGGCGCGCTCGAACTGTTCGAGCCGGACCAGCGCCAAACCTATCCCGCGCGCCGAGGAGCGCATCTCGCCTGCCTCGGCCCCGGCCAGGGTGAGCTCGGTACCCGGCGCCGGCGCGGGGCCTTCGATCTCCACCGGCATCAGCCGCTTGCGCACGAGCCCGCGATATTTGGTGCGCGCGGTCAGCTCCTGGCCGAGATAACAGCCCTTCTGCCAGTCGATGCCGTTCAACTCGTCGAACCCGTTCTCCAGCAGGATCGCCTTCTCCGGCACCAGGTCGCGGCTGCCGTCGGGCAGGCCGAGCCGGATGCGCAGCGCGTCCCAGTCCTCGGCCGGGGCGGCGGCGAAGCCGGCGGCGCGCAGCGCGGATTCGGCCGCTCCGCCGCCATTCTCGCCGGGCAGCCAGGCGCGCAGGCCGGCCTCGGCCAGGCGCGGATCGACAAAGGCGAGCCCGCCACCGAAATGCATCGCCGCGCCGGCGCCGCCATGCAGGCCAAGCGCGCGGGCGGCGCCCGCCCCGGTTAGCGCATAGATGCGGCGGCCGTCGAGCGCAGCGATCGTCACCTTGCTGCGCAGCCGGTACATCGACAGGCGGCGGAGGAGATCGGCGCGGCGCGCGGCCTCGGTCTCCAGCACCAGCGCGCCGTCGGTCTCGGCGACGAAGAATTCGTGCAGGAAGCGGCCCTGGGCGGTGAGGAACGCGCTCCACAGCGCGCGGCCGGGGGTGGCCTTGGCCACGTCGTTGGAAACCAGGCCCTGGAGATAGGCGAGCCGGTCCTCGCCGCCGATGGCGATCAGGGCGCGGTCGGGCAGCAGGTGATAGGCCAGATCGGACATGGAGACGCGCTCTCCCGGGTCGCATCCTGCATGTGGCCCGATTCCACCGCTGGCGCAAGGGCGTCCGTCACTCGAATCGGCTCCGCATGGACAGATTCCGTGCGAAGGATTAGCCAGGGGCCATGAAGGTCATGCAGATCATGGCCGGAGCCGCCCTCGGCGGGGCCG
>JASHSH010000447.1 GCA_030040955.1 Rhodospirillales bacterium | reverse complement strand
TTGGAGAGGTCGGCGCGCATCAGCGCCTCCTCGATCCGCCACAGCGCCTGCGGGGTCAGCGGCTCGCTGACGGTGGGCGCCTTGGGCGCCTGCTGCGCGATGTAGCTCTTGGTGAATTCCTGGGTGCGGCGCGCGTCCTCCTCGGTGGCGGCGCGCTGCGCGAGGTGAAGCAGCGCGTCGTAGTCGCGCTCGAGGATGAACCAGTCGACGAAGGGCCGCGCGCTGTCCTTGCCCTCGTCGACCAGGAGCGGGTCGTCGCTGAACAGGAAGCGCAGCTTGACCACCGCGCCCTCGACCTCGTCCAGCGCCTGCTCGCGGAACACGAAGCAGATGTCGCTGTTGGTGAGCAGGAAGGCCTGGCCCTTGAGCTGCTTGACCAGCGGCTCGAAGGCGTTGAGCGCGATGCGGATGTGATGCTCGCGGCGGTTTTGCGGCTGCAAGTCCGACAGGTGAATCAGCGCCGCGCGCCGGCCGCGCCGGTGCCGCTCGAGCTTGCGCACATAATCGAGCAGCAGCGCTTCCTGGCCGATCAGCCGCTGGCCCGCCGCCTGGGCGGCGGTCTGCGGGTCCTCGCGCAGCGTATCCGGCGGCTTCAACGCGGCGCCTCCGCCTTCGGCATGCGTGCGCGGATCGCGCGCATCACGGGGGGCGTGTCGAGCATCTGGAGATTGCCGCATTCGTGCCGCGGCGGGCCGGACAGCACGCCGTGGCGCGCGATGCACTGGCCGAGCGTGCAGGCGGCGCTCTTGTCGCAAATCGCCATCGTGTAGGCGGCGAGCATCGAATCCACATAGCGGCCCTGGAAGCGGGTGATGCCGTGGCCCAATCCCCACTGGATCGCGGATTCGGAATCGCAGCGCGCCAGCAAGAGGCGGCCCATCTCGAGCGGACGGAGCGCCTGGAGCACGGTCTCGCTGCGCTCGGATTCGCGCATCTCCGGGCTCCAGTTGAGCTTGTAGAGGTCGGCGTCGAACTGGGCCACGTCCATGAACTGGAGCGTGAGCTCGTTGAGCCCGTCGATGGCGATCTGCTGCTTGGCCTCGCGCAGCCGCGCCTTGGCGTCGAAATAGCGGCGGCTGTCGGCGAGCGCGTCGAGCACCTGGATCTCGACCGAGATGCCGGAATGCTGCTCGACCGCGGCGGCGAAGTCGGCGAATTCGGGCGACAGCACGGTCTCCAGGTTGAGATTGACCGCGTAGGTCACCGGCCAGGCGCGCAGCGCCGCGTTGCCCAGCGAGTTGAGCACGCGCTGGTCGAGCGCCAGGCTCAGATGCTGGAACAGCCAGCGATTGTCGGTGAGCGAGATGTCGGGCGCGAGCAGCTTCTGGAGCTCGGCGACCGAGACGAAGAATTCCTGGAACACCACCTCGGCGGTGTTGCTTTCGGTGACCACGATGGCGGCCTGGCGGCGGATCAGGCGGGTGACGTCGGTGCGCGCGAGCCGCTCGAGCACGATGCCGAGGCTCTTGGCGTCGATCGGCACCGGGCCGCCGGCCGCGCCCTGCTCCTTCTGCTCCTTGAGCCGCGCCCGGGCCTCGGCGGTGGCCTGCTTGGCCATGTTGAGGAAGGACTGGTAGTCGGGACCGTTGAGGTCGTACCAGGTGCAGAAATTGTCGATCCCGTCGCCGGCGTCGGCGAAGGTGAGCGCGTCCTTCGAGAACAGGGCGCGCAGCTTGTAGATCATGTTCTCGACATCGGTCAGGTTCGGGTCCTTGACCATGAACACGACGTCGGAATTGCCGAGCAGGAACATCTGGCCGCGATAGGCGTTGACCATCGGCTCGAGCATGCGCAGCGCGATGCGCACATGGCCTTCCTGGCGGTTCTGCGACTGCAGCCGCGAGAGGTGGACATGGACCGCGATGCGGCCCTGGCGGACGCGCCCCACCCGCTCGACCGCGCCGAGCAGCAGGCTTTCCTGCGTCACCACATCGGGCGTGTTGTTCCCGGGCGCCTGGAACGCCATATTTGTCCTTTCCCGGATGCGCCGGATGCGCCCGCTATGGGGGCTCCGGCAACCTGGATTCGCTGGCTTCTGAATATAGTATCACAACTCGTTCCGCACGAGGGGAGCATTCCCCCTATTCCGATGCCCGATCCCGCCCCCGGCCACGCCCCGCCCGACACCCGGCTCTACGCCATCGGCGACATCCATGGCCGGCTCGACCTGCTCGAAGCCCTGCTCGCCCGCATCGCGGCCGATGCCGCAACTGCGAAGGCGGCCCGCCGCCAGCTGATTTTCGTCGGCGACTATATCGATCGCGGACCCGATTCGCGGGCCGTGGTCGAACGCGTCGCTTCCGGCCCGCCCGGCACGCCCGAATGGCGCGGCTTCGAGTGGGTGGCTTTGCGCGGCAACCACGAGGCGATGCTGCTTTCGTTCCTCGACGATATCGAGATCGGACCGGTCTGGCTCTCCGAGCCCAATGGCGGCATGGCGACGCTGGCCAGCTATTGCGGGGGCGGGCGGCCCGCGGGCGACATGCTGACGCTGCAACGCCGTTTCCGCGCCGCTCTGCCCGACGCGCATCGGGCGTTCCTCGCGCGCCTGCCGCTCAGCCATCGAGCCGGCGGATATTTCTTCGCCCATGCCGGCGTGCGGCCGGGCGTGCCGCTCGATGGCCAGGACGCGGAAGACCTGATG
>JASHSH010000446.1 GCA_030040955.1 Rhodospirillales bacterium | reverse complement strand
GGATCGGATATTCGTCGATCATCGAGGGCGCGCGCGCGGCCGGCACGTCCACCCCGCGCAGTTCCGAGTGTTGGATCACGAGGTCGGCCACCCGCTCGCCGCCCTCGTCGCGCGCGTTCTCGACGCGGATATCGGCGCCCATCTCGATCAGCGTGGTCAGCAGCCCGGTGCGCAGCGGATTCATCCCCACGCCGGCGAGCACGATTCGCGAGCCCGGCACGATCAGCGCGGCCACCATGGGAAACGCCGCCGACGATGGATCGGCGGGAACCGCGATCGCGCGGCCGGCGAGCTTCGGCTTGCCATGCAGCGCGATGCGCCGCCCGCCGCCCGGCTCGTCGCTCACCGACACCTCCGCGCCGAACGCGCGCAGCATCAGCTCGCTGTGATCCCGCGTGGCCGCGCGCTCGATCACCGTGGTAACGCCGTCCGCGTTCAGCCCGGCGAGCAAAATCGCCGACTTCACCTGCGCCGAGGCGACCGGGACCTGGTATTCGATCGCGCGCGGCTCCTTCGCGCCGATCAGCGCCAGCGGCATCCGCTCCTTCGAGCGGCCGGCGAAACGCGCGCCCATCGCGCTGAGGGGCTCGATCACGCGCCGCATCGGCCGCGCGCACAGCGAGGCATCGCCGGTGAACAGCGCGGTGAACGGATGGCTGGCGACCAGGCCCATCAGCAGCCGCGCGCCGGTTCCCGAATTGCCGAGATCGAGCACCTGATCCGGCTCGGCTAGCCCGCCCACGCCGCGGCCCGAAAGCCGCCAGCTTCCGTCGGCCTCGCGCGCCAGGGATGCGCCCATGCGCCGCATCGCCTCGGCGGTGCGCAGCACATCCTCGCCCTCGAGCAGCCCTTCGATGCGCGTCTCGCCTTGCGCGATGCCGCCCAGCATCAGCGCGCGGTGCGAGATCGACTTGTCGCCGGGAACGCGCGCCCGGCCGGCGAGCGCTTTCGCGGCCTCGGAGATCATCGGTCGGGCCGGCATCTTGCTCCTGCGCGAAATTTGCGGCGGACGGAAGGCCGCGGGCCGCGATCGCGGAGGCGGCGGCGCGCGGCCCTCCGCCCCTCGTTCCCGGCCCGCGATTTTTGCTTTTGACACCCGCGAGCGAACGTGTCAAATCGCCGCCGAGGGCGGGCAGTCGGTTCGGAGGTCGCGCGCGCGATGAAGGCGGAATGGGGGACCAAGCGCATGTGCCACAACTGCGGCACGCGCTTCTACGACATGATGCGTTCGCCGATCATCTGTCCGAAATGCGCGCATGTCGTCGAGCCGGAACCGGCGCCGCGCCCGCGCCGCGCCGTGCCCGCGGCCAAGCCGCCCGCCCAGCCCAAGCCGGCGCCCAAGCCGCAGCCGGTCGTCGCCAAGGCCAAGCCCAAGCCCAAGGACGAGGCGGAGACGGAGGAGGCCGAGCCCGCGGAGGCGGCCGAAGGAGCGGCGGAGACCGAGTCCGAGGAGCTGATCGAGGATGCGTCCGATCTCGGCGAGGACGATGACGACATGGCCGAGGTGATGGAGCATATCGACGAGGCGCCCGAGGACGAACCGTAGGGTTCGTAGCCGAGCATCTCCCGTTCGGTCCGCCCCGCTCGCCCGCGATCTTTGCCCTTGCGCGCTCTTGCCGGAGTCCCTATTTTCCCACGCCGCGCCGGGCATGCCCCGGCTGCCGCTCGATTCCCCGGGGCCATAGCTCAGTTGGGAGAGCGCGTGAATGGCATTCACGAGGTCAGGGGTTCGACTCCCCTTGGCTCCACCAAATGCGATCGAGGGGCCGGCCGCGGGGTCGGCCCCTCTCGTTTCGGGGCGGGGATTGGGTCGCGGGCCGACCGTCAGACGACGGACAGCACCCACTCGTAGAGCTTGCTCTTCGGCAGCGCGCCGACCTTGGTCGAGGCCGCCTGGCCGCCCTTGAAGATCATCAGAGTAGGGATGCCGCGCACGCCGTATTTGCTCGGCGTGGAGGGGTTGTCGTCGACATTGATCTTGGCGATGGTCACCTTGTCGCCATGCTCGCGGGCAAGCTCCTCGAGCGAGGGCGCGATCTGCCGGCAAGGGCCGCACCATTCGGCCCAGAAATCGACCAGCACCGGCCCGTTGGCCTTCAGCACATCTTCTTCGAAGCTCTTGTCGGTGACCTGTTTCATCGAATCGCTCCACCCTGGCCGGCGATCGAATCCGGCGCGTCCCATGGAGGTAACCCTGCCGGAGCGAAGATCAAGATGCAAGGGGCGCATGGCCGGTTTGTGCCCCTTCGGCAAGCCCGGCGAGCGCCGATTCCATCATGGTCGGGGGCAGTTCCATGAGCTTGGGCCCATCGGTCCATAGCAACACGCAGCGCAAGGCTTTGCCGGGATAGATGCGGCCCAGCAGCGCCCGGTAGAGCGCCATCTGGCGCAGATAGACCGGCGCCACCTTGTCGGGCGAATCCGGCGCCGGCCGATCGGTCTTGTAATCGACCGCGACCAGCTCGTCTCCCGTCACCAGCAGCCGGTCGATCTGGCCCGACACCGCGAAATCGCCGACCCGGCCCACCACCGGCACCTCGGCGCGGCCCTCGGGACCGAAGATCGCCGCGAAGCGCGCATCGCCCAGCACCTCGCCGACCACGCGCGCGATCTCGGCCTGCGCATCGGCGTCCAGTCCCCAGCGCGCCTGGGCGAGAAATCGGCGCGCCGCGGCGTCGCGCGCGCCCGGGACGAGATCGGGCA
>JASHSH010000445.1 GCA_030040955.1 Rhodospirillales bacterium | reverse complement strand
CCGGGCTCGCCCGCGAGACCGGCTGCTCGGACAATATCGTGAACCTGCCGCTGCCGCCGGGCACCGGGTCGCGCGCCTGGCGCGAGGCGGTGCGCGAGGCGCTGCTGCCCAGGCTGCGCGCGTTCCGTCCCGAATTCGTGTTGGTCTCCGCCGGATTTGACGCGCACCGCGCCGATCCGCTGGCGCAAATGGAACTGGCCACCGCCGACTTCCACTGGGTGACGAAGGAGCTCTGCGATATCGCCGAGGAGTTCTGCGCCAACCGCCTGGTCTCGGCGCTCGAAGGCGGCTACGACCTCGACGCGCTCGGCCAGTCGGCGGCCGCGCATGTGCGTGCGCTGATGGAAGCGTGAGCAGCTCCGGTTGACATTTCCCGTCCATTGTCCGTGTAATTCGGCCAAGCAAATGCACCTGGGAGGCACCGATGTCAGCGTCCCGCCCCACCTTCCGCGAGTTCTGGCCCGAATATCTCGGCGCGCATCGCGATCCGCGCACGCGGGCGGTCCACTATTTCGGCACCACGCTCGGCGTGTGTTCGATGCTGATCGGGTTGGCGACGCTGGACTGGCGGTTCATGGTCGCAGCGCCGATCCTCGGCTACGGGTTGGCGATGCCGACGCATCCGATCTTCGAGGGCAACATCCCGAAGACCTTCGAGCATCCCGTGCTGTCCTTCGCCAGCGACTTCTACATGCTCTATCTCTGGGCGACGGGCCGGCTCGAGCCGGAGCTGGCGCGATTGCCGGCGGTCACCGCCTGAACCGGAGCGGAGTACGCGTCCCGAGGGCGGGACGATGAGTCCGGCCGCATTCGTCCTGATCTTCGTCTACCCGGCGCTGGCCGCGCTTGCGGCTTAGCGTGCCGACCATTTCTGGGTCGTGCCCTGGGTGCTGGCTCTTGTCCTGCTGCCCATCGCCGACATGCTGGTGTCCGTAGACGGCTACGATCCGCCGACCGGCAGCGAGCCGCGCGAGGCGCGCCGCAGCGCGTTCACCTGGCTCATTCTCGCCTATGTGCCGGTGCAGCTCGGGCTCACCGCCTATGTGCTTTGGGCCGACGCGACCGCACCCGTCGGCGCGCTCGACCGCATCGGCATCGCCACAGCACTGGGTCTTGCCAACGGCGCCATCGGCTTCACGCTCGCGCACGAGCTGGTGCACCGGACCGCGATTCTCGAAAAGGCCGCGGGGCGCGCCTTGCTGCTCTCCCTCGCCTATCCGCACTGGGCCATCGAGCATGTGCGTGGCCACCATCGCTATGTCGGAACGCCGCGCGATCCGGCGACCGCGCGGTTCGGCGAGAGCTTCCTTCGCTTCTGGCCGCGCACCGTGTTCGGGCAGATGGCGAGCGCCTGGCGGCTCGAAGCCGAACGGCTGCGCAAGATCGGCCGGCCCGCCTGGTCGGCGGGGAACGAGATTTTGCGCATGGGTGCGATCGAGATCGCGCTGCTGGCCGGACTGGCGGCATGGCTCGGACCGCTCGGTCTCGGCCTGTTCACCGTGCAGGTGGTGACCGCGGTCGCCCTGCTGGAGGCGACCAACTACTGCCAGCATTACGGGCTGGTTCGCGGCGAGATCGCGCCCGGGCGCTTCGAGCCGCAGGCACCGCGCCACTCCTGGAACAGCTACCGCCGCCTGACCAACTACTATCTGATCGAGCTGGGCCGGCACTCCGATCATCACGCCCAGCCCGGCCGGCCCTACCAGCTCCTGCGCCATCTCGACGAGGGGCCGGAACTGCCTTGGAGCTACGGGCTGATGGTCACCTTGGCGTTCCTTCCGCCGCTCTGGTTTCGCATTATGAATCCGAGGGTTATCGCCTGGCGCGCGAAGTGGGATACGGGCGCGGGGGCCGCCTTGCCCGAGGCGCGAGCGGAAGCGTAGACTCGGAAGCGCATCCGGCCCGGATGCCCTGCGAGGGTCTAGGGTCCGACGTGGCCGACATTCCCGCCGATATCGCCAAGCTGAGCTTCGAGGACGCGCTCGCCGAGCTCGAGCGCATCGTCCGCCAGCTCGAGGAAGGCAAGGGCAAGCTCGACGAGGCGATCGACGCCTATACGCGGGGCGCGCTGCTCAAGCGCCATTGCGAGGCCAAGCTGGCCGAGGCGGAGGCGCGCATCGAGCGCATCGTGCTGGGACCCGACGGCTCGGTTTCCGTCGCTCCCGCCGATCTTGGATGAAGCCCAGGGCGGTCGCGACCTCGCTGGCGGATGCCATGGCGGAGTCCGCCGCCGCCATCGAGCGCGAACTCGACCTGCTGCTGGATATTGGCGACGGGCCGGAGCGGCGGCTGCACGAGGCGATGCGCTACGCGAGCCTGGCGGGCGGCAAGCGGCTGCGGCCGTTCCTGGTATTGCAGTCCGCCGCGCTGTTCAAGGTTTCGCGCGCCTCCGCGCTGCGCACGGCCTCCGCAGTCGAGATGGTGCATTGCTATTCGCTGGTGCATGACGATCTGCCGGCGATGGATGACGACGATCTGCGCCGCGGCCGGCCCACGGTGCACAAGCAGTTCGACGAGGCGACCGCGATCCTGACGGGCGACGCGCTGCTCACGCGGGCCTTCGAGATCCTCGCCGAGGCGGCGACGCATTCGGACCCGCAAGTGCGTTCCGAGCTGGTCGCCGAGCTGGCTTCGGCGGCCGGCGGGTTCGGCATGGTCGGCGGCCAGATGCTCGACCTGCTGGCGGAGAGCCTGGCCCTCGACGTGGCGGAGGTTACCCGCCTGCAACAAATGAAGACCGGCCGGCTGATCGCCTTCGCCTGCGAAGCGGGCGCGATTTTGGGCAAGGCACCGGTGCAGCAGCGGCGGGCTTTGCGCGCCTACGCGCACGATCTCGGGCTCGCCTTCCAGATCGCCGACGATCTGCTCGACGCCGAAGGCGACGCGGCGCTCGTGGGAAAGGCATTGCGCAAGGACGCGGGTGCTGGTAAGGCCACGTTCGTTTCGCTGCTGGGCGCCGAGCGGGCGCGCAGCCAGGCGGGCATCCTGGCCGACCAGGCCGCGGCCCACCTGGACTCGTTCGACGCGGAGGCCGACGCGCTGCGTCGGGTCGCGCGCTTCGTGATCGAACGCAAGTCGTGAATTCGAGG
>JASHSH010000444.1 GCA_030040955.1 Rhodospirillales bacterium | reverse complement strand
CGTATCCTCCGCCTCGAACGGAGGCGCGACGCCGCTGGCGCAGGTGCGCGATGCGATCGCTACGGCGGTCGCCAAGGACAAGGCCGCCGACGAGGTCTACACGCTCTCCACTAAGATCGAGGACCAGATCGGCTCCGGCGCCTCGCTCGCGGATGCGGCCAAGGCGCTGCAACTCAAGACCATCAAGGCCGCGGGCGTGGATCAGGGCGGCAGAGGGCCCGACGGCAAGCCGATCCCCGATCTGCCCGACAGCCAAGCGTTCCGCATCGCCGCGTTCCAGACCGCCGAGGGCGCGACCAGCGAAGTGCAGGCGCTGGACAACGACGCGGGATACTTTGTTCTCCGTGTCGACAAGGTGACGCCGCCTGCGCTCAAGCCGTTCGCCGCCGTGCGCGATCAGGCCGTCGCCGCCTGGAAACTCGACCAGCAGGACAAAATGGCGATGGACGCGGCGACCAAGGCCGCCCTCCGGCTCAACCAGGGCGAGCCGGCCGCAACCGTCGCCGCTGGAGCGCAGCTCGTCACCACCGATCCGTTCCCCCGCGAGGGCAACGATGCGGTGGCCGGCAATGTCGCGGCGCTTATGTTCAAGGTCCAGCCGGGCGCGGCCGGCGCGCTGACAGCGCCGGTGGGCGCGGTGGCGGCCCGGTTGAAGGAAATCGTGCCGGCCGATCCGGCCAAGGAATCGCCGGCCTACGCCAAGCTGCGCGATGCATTGAACCAGGATCTGGCCGGCGACCTCGACCGCATCTACGTCGCCGCGCTGGAGCGCCAGTTTGGCGTGACCGTGCGGCAATCGCTCATCGACCAACAGCTCAGCGCCGGTCCACAGCAGCAATGAAGGTCCCGCTGCCGCTCGACGAATTCGAGGAACGCTACCGCGCGGGCGCGGCACAGGTGGTGTGGACCCGGCTGGTCGCCGATCTGGAGACGCCGGTCTCGGCCATGCTCAAGCTGGCCGACGGGCGGCCGAACAGCTTTCTGCTCGAATCGGTCGAGGGGGGTGCGCAGCGCGGGCGCTATTCGATCCTCGGCATGAAGCCGGACGTGATCTGGCGCTGCCGTGGCAACGCGGCCGAGATCAATCGCCAGGCCCGGTTCGAGGCGCATTCCTTCGCGCCGTGCCCCGTCGCGACCGCGCGCGGCGCACTCGCGAGCCTCCGGGCCCTGGTCGAGGAGTCGAGTATCGAGATACCGCCGGGCCTGCCGCCGATGGCCGCCGGACTGGTCGGCTACATGAGCTACGACATGGTCCGCCTGGCCGAGCGGTTGCCGGACGAAAACCCGGACCCGATCGGCATTCCCGACGGGCTGTTCCTCCGTCCGACCGTGATGGCGATCTTCGACAATGTCGACGATTCGGTGACGATCGTCACGCCGGCCCGTCCGCAGCCCGGACTCACCGCCCGCGCCGCCTACGGCCAGGCCTGCGAGCGCCTGGCCGACGCGGTCGCCGATTTCGAGCGCAGCCTGCCCTATGGGCGCGACGCCAGCACCGACGGGGCGCCGCCGCCCAAACCGGTCACCAACATGACCGCCGAGCAATTCAAGGAGATGGTCGAGAAGGGCAAGGAATACATCCTGGCCGGCGACATATTCCAGGTGGTGCTGTCGCAGCGTTTCGCGGTTCCGTTTCATCTGCCCCCGTTTTCGCTCTATCGCGCGCTGCGCCGGACGAATCCGAGCCCGTTCATGTTCTTTCTCGATTTCGGCGACTTCGCGCTGGTCGGATCGAGCCCGGAGGTTCTGGTCCGGCTGCGCGACGGCAGGGTTACCATCCGCCCGCTGGCCGGCACCCGTCGGCGGGGCCGCGACGATGTCGAAGACAAGGCGCTGGCGGACGAGCTGCTCGCCGATCCCAAGGAGCTGGCCGAGCATCTGATGCTGCTCGACCTGGGACGCAACGATGTCGGCCGCGTCGCCCAGGTCGGTACGGTGCGGGTCACCGAGCAGTTCGCCATCGAGCGCTATTCGCATGTGATGCACATCGTCTCCAATGTCGAGGGCGCGCTCGATCCCGCCTACGACGCGATGGACGCCCTGTTCGCCGGCTTCCCGGCCGGCACGGTGTCGGGCGCGCCCAAGGTGCGGGCGATGGAGATCATCGACGAGCTGGAACCGGTGCGCCGGGGCTTCTATGCCGGCTGCATCGGCTACCTCGCCGCCAACGGGGCGATGGATACCTGCATCGCGTTGCGCACGGCGCTGGTCAAGGACGGGGTGATGCATATCCAGGCGGGCGGCGGGATCGTTGCCGATTCTGTGCCCGAGGCGGAGTATCAGGAATCCTGGAGCAAGGCGCGCGCCCTGCTGCGCGCGGCCGAGGAGGCGGTCGCCTTCTCGGCGCGGCGCGGGTGAGTGCGTCTGGCGACGCCGAAATGTACCCGAACGATCGTTCGGTAGCCATGCGGATATCGGGCATTCGACGGTGAGGACTCGATAGGTGGTGGACCCGCGCCCGGCGATCGCCGAGATGTTGAAGCGGGCGCGCGCTTCCGGTCTATTGCCGCCCGCCCTCGCCGTGGCCGCCGTCATCGTCGGCGTGATCGCCTTCCGGGTGCTGCTCGCGCCCGGTTCTCCCCCGGTGACGCCGCCCGCCTCCGCTCCGGTACAACCCGCTCCCGCCGGGGTCCCTTCGGAGACCGCCGCGGCTGCGGCGCCCCATCCCGCCGTGACCGCCGAGCCGCCCCCGCCTCCCCCACCACCACCGACGCCCTCTCCCGCCATCCTGTCGGACAACCCGCCGCCCACCGAAACCAGCGCCCGGACCGTCATCGAGGACGAGCCCTTGCCGCCGCCGGGTCCGAACGAGCCGCCGACGCCCAAGCCGGCACCGCGGATGCATGTATCGGTGGACGCCTTGCCTGCGCCCGGCGAGACGGCCGCCCAGCCAGCAACCGCCTCCACCCCCGTCGCGGTCGAGCCGGCTTCGGCTTCGGGCCCGGCCTGGCGGCGCTACGCCCTCGCCACCCCGCCGACGGGTGGCAAGCCGATAATCGCGGTGATCATCGACGATGTCGGGCTCGACCGCAGGCGCAGCAAGGAGGTGATCGACCTGCCCGGTCCGCTCACTTTGTCGTTCATGTCCTATGCCGGCGATATGCCGAGCCAGGAGGCGGACGCCCGGGCGCACGCGCACGAAATCATGATGCATGTGCCGATGGAACCGATCGACCAGCATATCGATCCCGGACCCGGCGTCCTTCTCACCAGGCTCTCGCCCGACGAGCTGCGCGGCAGGCTGATCGACGATCTCGGCCATTTCGACGGCTATGTCGGCATCAACAACCATATGGGCAGCAAGTTCACCGCCTATCCCGAGGGAATGCGGGTGGTGATGGAGGTCCTGAAGCCGCGCGGGCTGCTGTTCATCGATTCGGTCACCACCGACAAGAGCGTCGGCTTGCTGGAGGCAAGACGGGCGGGCGTGCCGACCGCCGCGCGCAACGTGTTCCTGGACGCCGCCCTGGTGTCGGACGTCGATCAGGTCGCCGGCCAGCTTCGGGTGCTGGAGGATGTCGCCCGCAAGAAGGGAAACGCCATCGCCATCGGCCATCCGCGCGACGGAACCATTGCCGCGCTGGCCGCTTGGCTGCCCACCTTGCCGTCGAAAGGTCTCGTGTTGGTCCCGGTGACGGCGGTGGTCCGCGCCCGCATGCAGGATGACCCGTAGCGGCCCCGGCGCGGAAACTTTTCAGAAACCATCCGGACTTAGGGTAGTTTGCTGCGGCGCGGCCTTGCTCGCCGCGGCGAAGGCAGGGACGAGTAGCGCATGGGCGAAGCGATCGCGGCGGAGCCGACCTACGACCAGGCGGTGTCGCTGTACCTGCGCGGCCAGTATTACAGCTGCCTGGAGGCTTGCGAGTGCATCCTTGCCGCCAAGCCCGACGATCCGCCGACGCTGCACCTGATCGGCATGCTGTGCTATCGGGCCGGGGATCTGAATACCGCCGCCGCCTGGTTCCGCCGCTGCCTCGCGGTCGCCCCCGATCACGCCGAGGCGCATATCGACCTCGCGCTAGTGCTGAAGAAGCAGGGCAAGCTCGAGGAAGCGGTTGCGTCATACCGCACCGGCCTCGATCTCGATGCCGGCAATGCCCAGGCCCATTACAATCTGGGGCTCGCGCTGCGCATGCTCGGCCGCGCGAGCGACGCTGCCGAATCCTTCCGCTCCGCGGTGGCGATCCAGCCGACGATCCTCGACGGATTCAACGCCCTCGGATTGACCGAGACCGAGCTGGGCAATCTGCCGGCGGCGGCGGAAGCCTTCCGCAAGGCGATCGCCGCGGCGCCCGAGAACGCCGCCGCCTATCGCAATCTCGCCGAGATCGGCCGGCGGATGGGCAGGCCCGAGATCACGATCGAAGCGCTGCGCTGGGGCGTCGGCGTGCATGGCAATCGGACCATGGGCGTCGAGCTCGCCAAGGCGCTGGAGGATTCCGGCGAGGTCGGCGCCGCGTTGGGAATGTTGCGCGCCACGCTGGCCGAGGCGCCGGACCTTGCCGAGGCATGGGAGACGCTCGGCGGACTGCATTTCCGGCAGCATCGCTTCGCCGATTCCTTGGAAGCGCTGCGCAAATGCGTCGAGGCGGACCCGGCGCGCGCGGACGTGCATATGCGCATCCACACCATGGCGCAGATCGTCGGCCAGCGCGAACTGGCGCTCGAGCATCAGCGCCGGGCGTTGGAGATCACCCGGCTGTTCACCGAACGTGGCGCCGATCCCGCCCGCCCGCATCTGCTGGTGCTCAAGGCTGCGGGAGACTGGCAGGCCAATCTGCCGACCGATTTCTTGCTGCGCGCGGCCGATTGGGGCGCCATCCACACCTATTTTGTGGCGCCCGATTCGGCGCCCGATCTGGACGCTCTGCCGCCCTGCGACGCGGTGTTCAACGCCGTCGCCGAGCCCGATCTGACCCGGGGCGAACTGGCCCAGGCGGAATCCGTCGTCGCCGCGCTCGGCAAGCCGGTGCTGAACCGGCCCGATCGGGTCGCGGCGACGGGGCGCGCCGATGTGGCCTTCCTGCTCGCCGATCTGCCCGACAGCCTGGTACCGACCGTGCTTCGGCTTTCCCCCGCCTCGGCGGAAGCGGAGCTGAAGTCCGCGATCGGTTCGGGCCGCATCGCGCCGCCGTTGCTGCTACGTCCCGCCGGCACGCATGCCGGCCAGGGGGTGCGCCTGGTTGAGGCGGCCGATGGTATCGATCTGGCGCTCGCCGCGCTCGCCGGCAGCGATCTCTACGCCACGCGATTTGTCGACTATCGCAACGCCGATGGACTGTTCCGCAAATATCGGGTGATCCTGGTCGATGGGGTGCCCTACCCCTTCCACATGGCGATCTCGAAGCGCTGGCTGGTTCATTATTACAACGCGGTCAACGACGATCCGGCGATGATGGACCGCGAGGAGGAGCGCTTCCTTGCCGATTTCGAGACCGTGTTCCCCGCGCGCCTGCGCAACGCGCTGGCCGAGATGGCGCGGCGGCTCGGGCTCGATTTCTTCGGCGTCGACTGCTCGATCGCGCCCGACGGACGCCTGCTGCTGTTCGAGGTCGATGTCGGCGTGATCGTGCATCTGATGGACGATCCCAAGCGGCATCCCTACAAGCACCGCCACGTGCCCCGCATCTTCGAGGCGGTGCGCCGGATGGTCGAAGCGCGCATCGAGCGGGCCGCCGGGTGAGCGGCGCGCCGTCTTCCCGCCGCGGCCTGCTCGATCCGGCCGACTGGGACGCGTTCCGGCGCGATGCGCATGCGCTGCTCGACCTGCTGATCGGCCGGCTGGAGCACGCCGCCGAGGGTCCGGTCTGGCGCCCGATGTCCGACGAGATCCGGCATCGCCTCGACCAGCCTTCGCCGCGCGAGCCCGCCGCGTTCGACGCTCTGCGCGCCGATCTAGAATCGCTGATCCTTCCCTACGCGACCTTCAACACGCATCCCCGCTTCTGGGGCTGGGTGCAGGGCACCGGAACCCCGGGGGGAATGCTCGCCGAGATGGCGGCGGCCGCGATCAACGCCAATTGCGGCGGCCGCGATCATGCGGCGCTTCCGCTCGAGCGCACGGTGATCGGATGGGCCTGCCGCTGGTTCGGCATGCCCCCCTCCGCCGGCGGGCTGCTGGTCAGCGGCAGTTCGATGGCAAATTTGCTCGGACTCGCGGTGGCGCGCCACCATGCGCTTGGCCCGGATGTGCGGGCGCGCGGGATGGGGAACTCGCGGCCGGTGACCTATGCGTCGAGCGAAGTGCATATGTCGCTCGTCAAGGCGGTGGAGCTTCTCGGTCTGGGGCGCGACTCGCTGCGGGTGATTCCCGTCGATGCCTCGCTGCGCATGGATATACCCGCGCTTCGGGCCGCGATCGCGGGCGACCGCGCGGCGGGCGCGACCCCATTCTGCGTGGTCGCCAGCGCCGGCACGGTGAACAGCGGCGCGTTCGACGAGATCGCGGCGATCGCGGAACTATGCGCGGTCGAGCGCATCTGGCTGCATGTGGACGGGGCGTTCGGCGGACTCGTCGTGCTGTCGCCGGCGCATGCACCGATGGCGCGCGGCATCGAGCGGGCGGATTCGATCGCCTTCGACTATCACAAATGGCTGCACGTGCCCTATGACGCGGGCGCGATCCTGG
>JASHSH010000443.1 GCA_030040955.1 Rhodospirillales bacterium | reverse complement strand
TCGATGATCTCGGGGTCGATTTCGGCCGCCTCCGCCTCCGTCTCCGCCGTCTCGGGTTCCGGCGCGCGGGGCCGCGATTCGTCCGGCTCGGGGCGGCGGCGGAGCGCGAGTGCCCGCGGGTTGAGCCGCTCGAGCGTGGCGGTCAGCTCGCCGCTGTTGATCGGCTTGGTCAGATATCCGTCCATGCCGGCGTCGCGGCATTGCTGCGCGGTGCCCTGGAGCGCGTCCGCGGTCAGCGCCACGATCGGCAGGCGGCGGCCCGAATCCGCCTCGCGGCGGCGGATTTCGCGGGTGAGCTGGAACCCGTCCATCTTGGGCATATGGAAATCGGTGAGCAGAATTCCATGCCCGCCGCGTTCGGCGAGCGCGAGCGCGGCCTCGCCGTCCGGCGCGATCTCGTGGGCATAGCCGCGCTGGTCGAGCAGCCGCTTGATCACGATCTGGTTGGTCGCGTTGTCCTCGGCGACCAGGACCAGCGCGTTCGCCGCGCGCGCCTCCTCGACGGGAGGCGGCACCCAGCCGAGCGCGTCGGAGACGGCGCCGGCCTGCCGCGCGGCCAGGCTCGCGCGGCCGAGCGCGGCGGCGATCACATGCCACAGGCGCTGGCGCCGGAGCGGCGCGGTCAGGGTGGCGAAGGCCCCGGCGCGCTTGGCCTCGCCGAGCGTGGAGACCAGCGCATGCGGCGCGCAGATCACGATGCGGCGCGCGGGCGCGCCGCGGGACAGCGCGCGGACCAGGGGGAGCACGGGGGATTCGGTCTGCCGCGCGCGCACGAGTACGATCCCGGCCTCGGTTGCGCCGGAAGTGGCCTCGTCGATCGAAAGCCAGCGCGCGCCGGCGATGCCCGCACCTTCCAGATGCCGCGCGAGCGAGTCGCGCTCGGCGCCCTCGAACCCCACGGCCGCGATCTCGGCGTCCGCGATACCGGTCTCGGGGGCGAGCGGCGCGGCGTCGCCCACCCCGAAGGGCAGCTCGAACCAGAAGGTCGAGCCCTTGCCGGGCTCGGAATCCACGCCGATTCGCCCGCCCATCATTTCGCACAGCCGGTGGCAGATGGAGAGGCCGAGCCCGGTGCCGCCGAAGCGCCGCGAGGTCGAGGAATCCGCCTGCACGAAGGGCTGGAACAGCTTGGCCCGCTGCTCGGCGCTCAGCCCGATGCCGGTGTCGGCGACCGCGAAGCGCAGGCGCAGCGCGGCGCCGTCGGCGGGCAGCGCGGTCACCCGCAGCCCGACCGAACCGACTTCCGTGAACTTGATCGCGTTGCCGAGCAGGTTGATCAGCACCTGGCGCAGGCGGGTCGGATCGCCGATCAGCGCGTCGGGCAGCGCGGGATCGAGATCGACGATGAGATCGATGCCGCGCTCCTCGGCGCGCCCGCAGACCAGCTCGGCGGCGCCCTCGGCGACATCGACGAGCGAGAAGGGCACGCTTTCGATGTCGAGCTTGCCGGCTTCGATCTTCGAGAAGTCGAGAATGTCGTTGATGATGGTGAGCAACGCGGAGGCCGAGGCGCGGATCACCTGCGACATGCCGCGCTGCTCCTCGGTGAGCTCGGTGAGGTCGAGCATCTCGGCCATGCTCATCACGCCGTTCATCGGCGTGCGGATCTCATGGCTCATCATGGCGAGGAACGAGGATTTGAGCTTGGTCGCCTCCTCGGCCAGCTCCTTGGCGCGTTTCAGCTCGGCCTCGGCCTGCTTGCGCAAGGTGATGTCGTCGAGCGCGATCTGGAACAGGCGGCGGCCGCGATAGTTGAACGCCATCAGATGCACCATCGCGTCCCACTGCCCGCCGTCGGGACGGCGGTGGCGCCATTCGAACCGGCTGACGCCGGACCCCGCCACCGCCGCGTCCGGGCGCTCGAGCGCGATGTGCGAGGGGGTGCCGTCTTGCTGGACCTGGGCCGAGACGTCGAGCGCGTGCCGGCCGATCAGCTCCTCGCGGCTCGAATAGCCGTAGATGCGCACCGCGGCCATGTTGCCGTCGATGAAGGTGCGCGTCTCGGGATCGGAGACCGCGATCGGGACGTGCGATTCCTCGAACAGCAGCTTGGTATAGGCCTCGCTTTCGCGCAGCGCCTCCTCGGTGCGCCGGCGCGAGACGATCTCGCGTTGCAGCCGCGCGGCGTAGGCGCCGATCACGATCACGATCGCGACCAGGCCGGCGAGGATCGCGAGGTTGCGGCGCAGCTCGGCGATCGCCGCGCCGGCGGCCGCGTCCATCGAGCGCCCGACATAGACATATTCGGGCAGGCCCAGATTCGGGTTCAGCGGGAGGCGGATGCCGATCAGGTCGTGCGCCGGGCCGTGGGCGACGACCACCTCGTTGGTGCGCCCGGCCAGCGCGCCGAACAGGACGCGCGCGTCGCTGCCCGCGAAGCTCGCGTCCAGGATCGACGCGGTCGCCGACGGCCTTTGCCCGCGCGCCGCCCCGCCAACTCCGCCGGCCAGACGCGCGCGGCCGAACAACGTGCCGTCCTCGGCCCCGATGAACATGAACCCGCCCGCGCCGAGCCGCTGCGCACTGTATTCGTCGACCAGCGCATCGAGCGAGGCGAGCGCGAAATCGACCCCGGCCACGCCCCACAGATCGCCGTTCGCGTCCTTGATCGGCGCCGAATAGGTGATCCCCAGCGATTGCGTGGAGGCGAAGGAATAGGGCTGGCTCCAGGCCGGCTTGCCGGTGGCGACGACGGAGAGGAACCAGGGCCGCTCGCGCGGATCGAAATTCGCCGGCACCGGCGCGACCGACGAGGTGAGCCAGTCGTGCGAGACCGGGTCCTGGAACGACCAGCGGTCGTCGAGCCGTCCGCCGGCGCGCGAAACCACGCGCCGGATCGGGCGGTCGTAGGTCGGCGGCAGCTCGCCGCCCGCCTTCAGCGCCTCCGGAATCAGATTGGTGATGTGAACGAAATCGCCGCCCACGGTGCCGACATAGACGCCGTCGACCTCGGCATGTCCGCGCAGCGGATAGGCGGCGATGGCGAACAGCGCCGCGCGCATGTCGGCGGGCGGAAGATCCGGCAGGCGGGCCTCGACGATCTCGCCGGTGATCAAGGCGGCGGGATCGAACAGCCGGCTAGCATCTTCCGCCGCCCGCCAGGCGCCGAATTGCAGATCGCGCTCGGCCTCTTCGACGAGGTTGGCCCTGGACGAGGCATAAAACTGGAGCACGCCGACCAGCCCGACCGCGGCGAGGGCCAGCAGGATCAGCAGCCATACAGCGCGGCGACGACGCGTCAGGGGTGCCTCCCGACTCCCCGGTTACGCGTAGATTACCACGTGAATTGCGTACAATCGAAGGGGGGCTAGCGGCGCAACAGCGACAGCAGCAACGCGATGGCGAGCAGCGCGCTCGCCACCTGCCAGAACCGCAGCGGGTTGCGCTCGTACAGCGTGCGCGGGCGGCGCGCGATCCGGTTCTCGCGCGCCGGGCCTCCCTCCATCTCGTGGGCGAATTCGATCATGTCGCGCGGCCGCTCGGCCGGATCGCGGGCGAGCGCGCGGGCCAGCGTGGCCTGGAGCCAGGCCGGCAGGTCGGGACGCAGGCGGCCGAGCTCGATCGGGCGTTCGAGCCGCCCCGGCGAGGTCGCATCCAGGTTGCCGTAGGGATATTCGCCGCTGAAGGCGCGGAACATGGTGACGCCGAGCGAATAGATGTCGGTCGATTCGTTGCCCGGCTCGCCGTCGAGCATTTCGGGCGCCATGTAGGCCAGCGTGCCGGGAATGTCCTCGGGCGGGAAATCCTCGAGGCCGGGCACGCGCACCACGCCGAGATCGAGCAGCTTCAGCCCGCCCTCGGCTTCCAGCATCACATTGTCGGGCTTGATGTCGCGATGGACGATGCCGGCGCGGTGCAGCGCCGAGGCGGCGCGGGCGAGTTTGACCGCGATGTTGCGTCCCTCTTCCAGCCCGATGGAGGGGCGGCGCGCGAGCCGCGTCTCCAAAAGCTCGCCCTGGTAGAGCGGCATCACCGTATAGAGGCAACTCTGCCGTCCCGGCGCGGGAACCAGAACGCGGGCGACGAACGGGCTGTGCACGCGCGCGCCCACCCAGGCCTCGCGCACGAAGGCGGCGCGGTAGGTGGCGTGCGCCGCCACCTCGGGCTTGGGGAATTTGAGCGCGACCTCGCCGCCCTCCAGCTCGTCGGCCGCGCCGAACAGCCGGCTGTAGCGCCCGTCCGAAATCAGCGCCTGGAGCGAATAACCGTCGATGGCGGCGCCGAGTTCGGGCGTGGGCACGATGGCGAGCTGGGCGATCGGTCCGCCGATATCGGCGGCCTCGGCGGTGGGCAGGCCGACCAGATCGAGCACGAGGGCGGTGCAATTGTCGTCGCTGCCGGCGGCGAGCGCGGCCGAGACCAGCGCGTGCGCGGTGTCGGCGGGCGCCGAGCGCGCGCGCAATATGTCGCCGATCGTGTGTTCGGCGAGCACGCCGTGAATGCCGTCGCTGCACAGGAGGAAGCGGTCGTGCAACGCGGCGGGCAGGTCGAGATAGTCGAGCCTGACTTCGGTCTCGACGCCGAGCGCGCGGGTAAGCACCTGCCGCCCGCCGGGCCCGGACCGCAGATGGTCCTCGGTGAGCCGCGACAGCCGCTCGCCCGACAGGCGGTAGGCGCGGCTGTCGCCGGCGTGCAGCACATAGGCCGCGCGGCCGCGCAATACGAGCGCGGTGAAGGTGCAGCCCATGCCGGCGAGGTCGGGATCGCGCCGGCCGAGGGCGAAAATCCATTCGTTGAGCGAATCGACGATGCGCGCGCCGGCGCGGCGCACGCCCAGGCTCTCGGGCAGGTCCCAAAATCCGTCGAGGAAGCCGCGCACCGCGGTTTCGGCGGCGACCCGGCCGCCCTTCGCGCCGCCGATCCCGTCGGCGATGGCGGCGATCACCTCGCGGCGCGGGTTCGGCAGCTCGGCCCCGTTGGCGGCGCCGGCGAAATCCTCGTTGCGCGGACGCGGCCCGGTCTCGGTGGCGAAGCCGATGCTCGCGCGCGGCCCGGCCGCCGCCTCAGCCATCGCGCCGCGGCCTCAATGCTTGGGCTCGCAGCGATCGTAGAGGAAATAGCCCCCCGTGCTGGAGGCGACCACCACCGTGAGCTTGCCGGTGGCGCGGTCGAGCCGGTAGTTGCCGCCGTCGCGGTCGTCGTGCCAGGAGATGCGCGCGTCGCTCACATCGGCCGGGAACGAATCGACGGTGCGCTTGTCGTAGTCGATGCGCACGTCCCAACTGATGCCGCTGTACGGGTTGGTGCAGGTCATCGCCACTTCGGCGGCGCGGGCGGGGACTCCCGAAGCGAGCATGGCGACGAGCGCGGCCGCGGCAAGGCGCGGCAATCCCGCCGCCCGCCGGTCTTTCGACATCCGCCTCGCTGCTCCCCGCATAGGGCGAGAGATAACCAATCGCGCCGGTATTGAAAAGGTGGACATGCGCCAACGCACTCGACGAATGTCGTCGCCGGTCACTTGATCGACGAAAGCATTTCTCGGCGGAGAATGGCGTTGATGCGGGATTGATACCCTTTCCCCTGCGAACGCAGCCAAGCCAGCACATCGGAATCGATGCGCAGCGTGGTGAGCGTCTTAGTGGGGCGATACAACGGATTGCGCACCGCCCGCGCCCAAAATTCCTGGGTCAGCGCCGGAATGTCGCTGAAATCGATCCGCGCGTCGGTGCGCGTGGCCAGTACCGCCAGTTCATGCTTCTGCCGCGCGGTGAGCGGGGGCAGGCTGCCGACATCGACGGCATGCT
>JASHSH010000442.1 GCA_030040955.1 Rhodospirillales bacterium | reverse complement strand
GAGCCGCACAAGGGCGTCAATCCCGACGAGGTGGTCGCGGTGGGCGCCGCCATCCAGGGCGGCGTGCTGAAGGGCGAGGTGAAGGACGTCCTGCTGCTCGACGTGACCCCGTTGTCGCTGGGCATCGAGACGCTGGGCGGCGTGTTCACCCGGCTGATCGACCGCAACACCACGATCCCGACGCGCAAGAGCCAGATCTTCTCCACCGCCGAGGACAACCAGACCGCGGTCACCATCCGCGTGTTCCAGGGCGAGCGCGAGATGGCCGCCGACAACAAGCTGCTCGGCCAGTTCGACCTGGTCGGGCTGCCGCCGGCGTCGCGCGGCATGCCGCAGGTCGAGGTCACCTTCGACATCGACGCCAACGGCATCGTCTCGGTCTCGGCCAAGGACAAGGCCACCGGCAAGGAGCAGCAGATCCGCATCCAGGCTTCCGGCGGCCTCAACGAGGCCGACATCCAGAAGATGGTGAAGGACGCCGAGGCGCACGCCGCCGAGGACAAGAAGCGGCGCGAGGCGGTCGAGGCGCGCAATCACGGCGAGGGCCTGATCCACGCCACCGAGAAGAACCTGAAGGAGTTCGGCGAGCGCATCCCGGCGGCCGAGAAGGGCAAGATCGAGGCCGATATCGCGGCCCTGAAATCGGTGCTCGACTCGGGCGACGCGGGCGCGATCAAGGCCAAGACCGACGCGCTGACCCAGTCGGCGATGAAGCTCGGCGAGGCCGTCTACAAGGCCCAGCAGGAAGCCGCCGCCGCCGGCCAGGCCCCGGGCGGGACCTCGCAGCCGCCGCCGGCGGGCGGGGCCGCGCAGGACGGCGTGGTCGACGCCGACTTCGAGGAAGTGGACGGCGACAAGAAGCAGCAGCAGAAGTGACCGCTTCCCTGTCGTGAATGGAACCGGGCCCGTTCCCCGCGAGGGGGGCGGGTCCGCGGATTTTGTCTCGGGGCGCCATGGCCAAGCGCGATTACTACGAAGTCCTGGGCGTGCGGAAGGACTCGAGCGCGGAAGACATCAAGAAGGCGTTCCGCAAGCTCGCCATGAGCCACCATCCCGACCGCAATCCGCACGACAAGCAGGCCGAGCACAAGTTCAAGGAACTCAACGAGGCCTACGACGTCCTCAAGGACGATCAGAAGCGCGCGGCCTATGACCGGTTCGGCCACGCGGCCTTCGATCCGGCGCGCGGGTTCAATCCGGGCGCCGGCGGCGGCGGGGCGGAATTCCATTTCGGCGCCGGCTTCGCCGACATATTCGAGGAGATGTTCGGCGACTTCATGGGCCGGCGCGGCGGACCGACGGCCGAGCGCGGCGGCGATCTGCGCTACAACATGGAGATCGAACTCGACGAGGCCTTCGCCGGCAAGACCGCCCAGATCAAGGTGCCGAGCACGGTCGGCTGCGCGGACTGCAAGGGCACCGGCGGGGCGGGCGGCGCGGCCCCGGTCGAATGCCCGACCTGCCGCGGCCTGGGCAAGGTGCGCGCGTCCCAGGGCTTCTTCACCATCGAGCGCACCTGCGCCTCGTGCCAGGGTCGCGGGCGGATCATCAAGGACGCGTGCAAGACCTGCGGGGGCGCGGGGCGCGTGCGCAAGGAGAAGACGCTCTCGGTTTCCATCCCGGCCGGGGTGGAGGACGGCACCCGCATCCGCCTCCAGGGCGAGGGCGAGGCCGGCATGCGCGGCGCGTCGAGCGGCGATCTCTACATCTTCCTGACCGTGAAGCCGCACCGGCTGTTTCAGCGCGATGGCGCGAACATCCTCTGCCGGGTGCCGATTCCGATGACCACGGCCTCGCTTGGCGGCACGCTCGAAGTGCCCACCATCGACGGCAAACGCGCCAAGGTCTCGATCCCGGCCGGCACCCAGTCGGGGCATCAGTTCCGGCTGCGCGGCAAGGGCATGAGCGTGATGCGCTCGATCGCGCGCGGCGACATGTTCGTCGAGGCGGTGGTGGAGACCCCGGTCAAGCTCACCCGCCGCCAGGAGGAGCTGCTGCGCCAGTTCGAGGCCGAAGGCGGCGCCGGCAAGGAAGCAAGCCCGGAATCGGCCGGATTCTTCGCCAAGGTCAAGGAAATCTGGGAAGACCTGAAGGATTGACGGGTGGCGGCATGCGCATTATCGTGCGCATGGTTTTGTGTATCAAGGACCCGCCCTCCGATGT
Source organism: Rhodospirillales bacterium (assembly GCA_030040955.1). Classification (GTDB taxonomy): domain Bacteria; phylum Pseudomonadota; class Alphaproteobacteria; order Rhodospirillales; family Magnetospirillaceae; genus JASHSH01. The sequence continues at coordinate 1,250 of JASHSH010000442.1, read as the reverse complement.
CCGCGCCCGCCTATGATCGGAGTGCCCGCAAGCGCCCGACCAACCTCTCCGTGAACGAAGATCTCCTGCGCAAGGCGCGCGGGCTGGGCATCAACCTCTCCCAGGCCTTCGAGCAGCAGCTCGAGGAGCTGGTGCGGACCGCCGAGGCGCGCCGCTGGGAACAGGAAAATCGCGACGCGATCGCCGCGCACAACCGCTTCGTCGCGCTGCACGGCACGTTCGGCGACCGGCATCGGAAATTCTGATGGCGCAGTATGACGTGCATCGCAATCCGAGCGCCGCGACCGCCGCCGAATTCCCGTATCTGGTGAATGTGCAGAGCGACGTGCTGCGCAGCCTGGAGACGCGCCTCGTGGTGCCGCTCGGGCGCAGGTCGGGCGATCTGCCGCCGATCGCGCGGCTGACGCCGGAGGTGACGGTGGAAGGCGAGTCGCTGCTGTTCCTGGTCAATCACTGCGCCTCGATTCCGCGCGCGGCGCTGGGCCCGCTGGTCGACAATCTCGACGAGCGCCGGGTCGATCTGCTGGGCGCCATCGATTTCCTGCTGAGCGGCGCATGAGCGCGATCCGCGTCGGCATTCTGGGCTGCGGCGGACGGATGGGCCGGATGCTGCTCGCCGAGGCGATCGACGCCGGCGATCTCGTCCTCGCCGGCGGGATCGAGCGCCCGGGCGACGCGGCGGTGGGGCGCGATCTCGGCGAACTCGCCGCGCGCGCACCCATCGGCATCCTCGCCGGCACCGATTCCCGCGTCCTGTTCGCCGCCCTCGACGTGGCGATCGACTTCTCGGCGCCGGCGGCGACGCTGGTGCATGTCGGGATCGCCGCGGCGACGGGAAAGGCGATCGTGATCGGCACCACGGGGATCGATGCAACGCAGGCCGAAGCGATCGAGGACGCGGCGGTCAAGGCGCCGATTCTGTGGGCGGCCAATATGAGCGTCGGCGTGACTCTGGCGCTCGCGCTCATCGAACGCACCGCCAAGGCGCTCGGCCCCGATTACGACATCGAGATCGTCGAGATGCACCACCGCCACAAGGTCGACGCGCCCTCCGGCACCGCGCTCGCCATGGGCCGCGCCGCCGCCAAGGGACGCAACGTCGCGCTCGATTCGGTCTGGCGCAAGAGCCGCGACGGCATCACCGGCGAGCGGCCCAAGGGCGAGATCGGCTTCGCTTCGTTGCGCGGCGGCGACGTGGTCGGCGACCATGCGGCGATCTTCGCCGGACCCGGCGAGCGGATCGAGATCGC
>JASHSH010000441.1 GCA_030040955.1 Rhodospirillales bacterium | reverse complement strand
CACGGCGCGCGCAAGGGCCTGGCCGACACCGCGCTGAAGACGGCGAATTCGGGCTATCTCACCCGGCGCCTGGTCGACGTGGCGCAGGACGCGATCATCGTCGAGGAGGATTGCGGCACCACCCGCGGCCTCACCGTCTCGCCGGTGGTCGAGGGCGGCGAGGTGATCGCCAGCCTGGGCGACCGCATCTTGGGGCGTGTCGCGGCCAAGGACGTGATCGATCCGGCGAGCGGCAAGATCGTGTGCCCGGTGGGCACGCTGATCGACGAGAGCATGGTCGAGGCGATCGAGGCGGCCGGCGTGGAAAGCGTCGGCATCCGCTCGGTGCTCACCTGCGACTGCGAAAGCGGCATCTGCGCCGCCTGCTACGGCCGCGACCTGGCCCGCGGCACGCGGGCCAATGTCGGCGAGGCGGTGGGCGTCATCGCCGCGCAGTCGATCGGCGAGCCGGGCACCCAGCTCACCATGCGCACCTTCCACATCGGCGGCGCGGCGCAGCGCGGCGCCGAGCAGTCGAGCATCGAATCCGCGTTCGACGCCAAGGTGCAGATCGTCAACCGCAACCTGGTCAAGAACTCGGCCAATCAGACCGTGGTGATGTCGCGCAACTGCGAGATCGTGCTGGTCGACGCCAACGGCCGCGAGAAGGCGCGCCATCGCGTTCCCTACGGGGCCAAGCTGCTGGTGGAGGAGAAGGCCAAGGTCGCCAAGGGCGCCAAGCTCGCGGAATGGGACCCCTACACGCTGCCCATCCTCACCGAGCGCGACGGCGTCGTGCAGTATGTCGACCTCATCGAGGGCATCTCGATGCGCGAGGTGACCGACGAGGCCACCGGCATCGCCAGCAAGGTGGTGATCGACTGGAAGCAGCAGCCGCGCGGCGCCGAGCTGCGCCCGCGTGTCATGCTGCGCAACGCCAAGGGCCAGGTGATCAAGCTGCCCAACGGGCTGGAGGCGCGCTACTTCATGTCGGTCGACGCCATCCTGTCGGTCGAGAACGGCCAGCAGGTGAACGCCGGCGACGTGCTCGCCCGCATCCCGCGCGAGTCCTCCAAGACCCGCGACATCACCGGCGGCCTGCCGCGCGTCGCCGAGCTGTTCGAGGCGCGCAAGCCGAAGGACCACGCCATCATCGCCGACGCCGACGGCCGCATCGAGTTCGCCAAGGACTACAAGTCGAAGCGGCGAATCCTGGTGGTGCCGGAGGGCGGCGATCCGATCGAGTATCTGATCCCGAAGGGCAAGCATATCTCGGTGCAGGAAGGCGACTATGTGCGGAAGGGCGATCCGCTCATGGACGGCAATCCGGTGCCGCACGACATCCTGAAGGTGCTCGGCGTCGAGGCGCTGGCCAACTACCTGATCAACGAGATCCAGGAGGTCTATCGGCTCCAGGGCGTGAAGATCAACGACAAGCACATCGAGGTGATCGTCCGCCAGATGCTGCAGAAGGTGGAGATCGTCGATCCGGGCGACACCTTCTTCCTGGTCGGCGAGCAGCTCGACCGGCAGGAGTTCGACGCCGAGAACCAGAAGGCCTCGCGCGAGGGCGGCCGGCCGGCCGGCGGCACCCCGGTGCTCCAGGGCATCACCAAAGCCAGCCTGCAGACGCGGTCGTTCTTCTCGGCGGCCTCGTTCCAGGAGACCACCCGGGTGCTCACCGAGGCGGCCGTGGCGGGCAAGGTCGACCCGCTGCTCGGGCTCAAGGAGAACGTCATCGTCGGCCGGCTCATCCCGGCCGGCACCGGGGCGGTCATGGGCCGGCTGCGCGAAATCGCCGCCAAGCGCGATCGCGAGCTTCAGGCGCCCAAGAACGAAGGGCCCGAGACCCCGGCGATCGCCGGCGGCGAGGTGCCCACCCCGGCGGCCGAATAGCCGCGGAATCGTCCATCCGCCCGTCCGCCCAGACGCGGACGGGCGGGCGATTCCCTTGCCACGGGAACGCGCGGCTTTGATATACTTGCCCGGGGAGCTGGCCGCGGACGGGCCTGTCGCCAACCCGGTCAGGTCCGGAAGGAAGCAGCCGTAACGATATCTGGCCCGGGTCGCCGGCCAGTTCCCCACCTCTCCGACCGGTCAGGGCAGGAGCGGTTCGGGCGCGGGATCGCGCCCCGCGCCGCGGCCCCGCGCACGAGGGACGAAGCACAGTGAGCGAAGCCGCCCCGTATCGCGTCCTGGCCCGGAAATACCGGCCCGCCGACTTCGCGGCGCTGATCGGCCAGGACGCGATGGTGCGGACGCTGACCAACGCGATCCGTTCCGGCCGGCTGGCGCACGCCTTCCTGCTCACCGGGGTGCGCGGCGTAGGCAAGACCACGGCCGCCCGCATCATCGCGCGGGCGCTGAACTGCGTCGGCCCGGACGGCCAGGGCGGCATCACCGCCGAGCCCTGCGGCAAATGCGCGCACTGCGTCGCCATCGCCGAGGACCGCGACGTCGACGTGATCGAGATGGACGCGGCCAGCCGCACCGGCGCCGACGATATCCGCGAGCTGCTCGATGGCGTGCGCTACCGCCCGACCGGCGCGCGCTTCAAGGTCTACATCATCGACGAAGTGCACATGCTCTCGGAGAAGGCCTTCAACGCCTTGCTCAAGACGCTCGAGGAGCCGCCCGAGCATGTGAAGTTCGTGCTTGCCACCACCGAGATCCGCAAGCTCCCGGTGACCGTGGTCTCGCGCTGCCAGCGCTTCGACCTGCGCCGGGTCGATGCGGCGCTGCTGCAACGGCATTTCGGCGAGATCGCCGGCAAGGAAGGAATCGGCGTCGAAGAGTCGGCGCTCGCGCTGATCGCGCGCGCCGCCGATGGCTCGGTGCGCGACGGGCTGTCGCTGCTCGAACAGGCCCTGGTCGGCGGCGGACCGGTGACGGCGGAGCGGGTGCGCGACATGCTCGGCCTGGCCGACCGCGGGCTCGTCTTCGACCTGTTCGACGCGGCGATGAAGGGCGACGCGGCCGGCGCGCTCGCCCAGCTCGACGCGCAATACGCAGCCGGGGTCGATCCGGCGACCTTGATCGGCGACCTGCTCGACGCAACCCATTGGGTCACCCGGCTCAAGCTTTCGCCCGAGGGCGCGGCGGAAGCGGGCGTGGCCGAGGCCGAGCGCGTGCGCGGCGGCGCCATGGCCAAGGCGCTGCCGATGTCGGCGCTGACCCGCGCCTGGCAGATGCTGCTGAAGGGAATGGCCGAGGTGCGCGCGGCGCCGTCGCCGTTGCAGGCCGCCGAAATGGTCCTGGTGCGCCTGGCCTATGCCGCCGATCTGCCCTCGCCGGCCGAGGCGATCGAGCAGCTGCGCGCAAAACCGCCCTCCGGCGCGGGCGCGCTCACCGCCGCTCCCGCTGCGCCGACGCGAGGCCGCGTGGAGGCGG
>JASHSH010000440.1 GCA_030040955.1 Rhodospirillales bacterium | reverse complement strand
GGGCGGAGGTGCACGGGCGCGACTATCATTTCGTCGACGAGCCGGGGTTCGAGTCGGTGCGCGTGGGCGCGGGCATGCTCGAGCACGCGCATGTGTTCGGCCACCATTACGGCACGCCGCGCGCGCCCGTCGAGGCGGCGCTCGCCCAGGGCCGCGACGTGCTGTTCGACATCGACTGGCAGGGCACGCAGCAGCTCGCGCAGAACGCGCGCAGCGATCTCGCCTCGGTCTTCGTCCTGCCGCCCTCGCTCGCCGAGCTGGAGCGGCGGCTGCGCACCCGCGCGCAGGACACCGACGAGGTGGTGCGCCGGCGCATGGCCAAGGCCGGCGACGAGATGAGCCACTGGCGCGAATACGACTACATCATCGTCAACCGCGACTTCGAGACCAGCGTGGCGCTGGTCCAATCGATCCTCGCCGCCGAGCGCCAGCGCCGCGACCGCCAGGCCGGCATGGCCGAGTTCGTCAACGCGCTGCGGGGGTAGCGGCGTCGAAGGCGCGGGCGAGGGCGCAGAAGCCCTCGATCGAAACATCTTCGGCGCGCAGCGTCGGCTCGATCCCGGCCGCCGCCAGCAGCGCGTCCGCGTCGCCCAGCGATTTCAGGCTCGAGCGCAGCATCTTGCGGCGCTGGCCGAAGGCCGCGGCGGTTACTCGCTCGATCGTCTCCATCCGCGCGGGCGCCAGCGGCGCGGCGCGCGGAGTTAGGGCGACGACGGTGGAGGCGACGCGCGGCGGCGGCGTGAAGGCCGTGCGCGCCACGCCGAACAGAGGCCGCACCTCGCAGCGCCACTGCGCGATCACCGAGAGCCTGCCATAGTCGCGTCCGCCCGGCGCGGCGGCGAGCCGGTCGGCGACTTCCTTCTGGAACATCAACGTGAACGAGGCGAAGCACTCGGCCCGACGCAGCCAGCCGATCAGCAGCGGCGTCGCCACATTGTACGGGAGATTGGCGACGATGCGCCGTGGCGGCGCGCCGAGCGCGTGCGCCGCCACCTCCGTCGCATCCGCCTCGACCGGCTCCAGCCGTCCCGGAAATGCCGCGGCGATCTCGGCCAGCGCGGGCAGGCAGCGCCGGTCGCGCTCGATCGCGATCACGTGCGCGGCGCCCTGGGCCAGCAGCGCGCGGGTGAGCCCGCCGGGACCGGGCCCGATCTCGATCACCGTGCCGTGCCCAAGCTCGCCGGCGGCGCGCGCGATGCGCCCGGTCAGGTTGAGATCGAGCAGGAAATGCTGGCCGAGGCCCTTGCGCGCGGCCAGCCCGTGCCGCGCGATCACCTCGCGCAGCGGCGGCAACTCAGCCACGCCGCTCCGCGATCTCGCCGGCGAGCCGCAGCGCCGCGATCAAACTGGCGGGCCGCGCCTTGCCGGTGCCGGCGATGTCGAAGGCGGTGCCATGATCGGGTGAGGTGCGCACGAAGGGCAGGCCGAGGGTGATGTTGACCCCGCCGTCGAAATCGACCGTCTTCAGCGGGATCAGGGCCTGGTCGTGATACATGCAGAGCGCGGCGTCGTAGCCGGCGCGGGCGCGGGCATGGAACATGGTGTCGGGCGGCAGCGGCCCGGTCGCGGCGATGCCCTGGGCGCGCAGGCGCGCGACCGCCGGCGCCACGATGCGCCGGTCCTCGTCGCCCATCGCGCCTTCTTCACCGGCATGCGGGTTGAGCCCGGCCACCGCCAGCCTCGGATTGGCGATGCCGAAGTCGCGCGCCAGCGCCTCCGCCACCAGCCGCCCGCAGGCCACGATCTCGTCCTCGTCGAGCGCGGCGATGGCATCGCGCAGCGCGAGGTGGACGGTGACCGGCACCACGCGCAATCCGGCGCCGGCCAGCATCATCGCCACCCGGATGCCGCCGGCCAGCGCGGCCAGATACTCGGTGTGGCCGGGAAAGCCGAAGCCGCCGTCGTAGAGCGTCTTCTTGTGGATCGGATTGGTGACCACCGCGCCCGCCCGTCCCGCCGTCGCCAGCTCGACCGCCTCGCGGATGGCGGCGATCACCGCGCCGGCGGCGGTCGGATCGGGCTTGCCCGGCGCGATGTCGAGTCCGAGCGGACGGTGCAGAACCGGCAGCGCGCGCGGAAACGCCGCCGCGGCCTCCTCCGGCGCGGCGACGCGCGCGAGGGGAACGGCGAGATCGAGCCGGCGCGCCAGCGCGGCCACGCGGTCCGCGTCGTCGAGCAGCAGGAACGGCGGAATTGCGTCGCGCGCGGCCGCTCGCCAGGCCATCAGCGCGATGTCGCCGCCGATGCCCGCCGGCTCGCCCATGGTCACGACCAGCGGCCGCGGCATGTCGCGTCAGGCGCGGATTTCGACGAAGGCGGCGCGGCGCAGGTCGCGCAGATAGCGCTCGGCGGCGAGCTCGACCTTCTCCTCCTGGATGCGGCGGCGGATGTCGTCGCGCGACGGCAGCCCCTTGCTGGCCGCGGTGCGGTCGCACATGACGAACAGGCGGAACATGTCCTGCACCGTGACCGCCTCGCTCATCTGGCCCGCTTCGAGGTCCCTCACCTTCACCAGCACCTGCGGCGCGATGTCGGAAGGGTGGATCAGCCCGATATGCGAGTATTGCGCGGTCGGCAGGCCGCGCACCCGCGCTTCGTAGGAGTCGCAGGTCTTGGCCCCGGCCAGCGTGGAGCGCAGCGACTGGAGCTGGGTCTGCCGCTGCGCCTCGTTCGCGCTGGGCAGCAGGCTGAGGTCGATCTGGGCGAGGTCATAGGTGGGCTCGTTGTCCTGGCCCTCGCCCGAGGTGCGCCGGTCGCGCAGCTGCAGGATATGGTAGCCGTCGCGCGTGCGCACCGAGTCGGAGATCTGATTCTTCTGCAGGCCGGAGAGCGTGCGGAACAGGGTGTCGTCGATCATGCCCCTCGACACCCAGCCGAGATTTCCGCCGGTCTCGGCGGCGAACTGGCTGAACTGATGCGCCAGCTCGGCGAACGGCGCGCCATGGTGCAGCTGGTCGACGAGGCGCGCGGCGAGCTCCCGCACCGCGCCCTCGCGCGCCGGGTCCTCCACCGCCAGATACAAGTCGGAGCCGAGATATTCCGGACGGCCGAGATTGGCGCGCAGCTCGGCCAGGCGGGCGTTGATCTCGTCCTCGCCGATGCGCACGTTCGGGATCAGCTCGTGGCGCACCACCATGCCCCAGGAGATCTGGGCGCGCACCTGGTCGCGCAACGTGCCCGGATCGACGCCGCGCGAGGTCAGATACTTCGGCAGCCCGCCCTTCGGCATGTTGTTCTGCTTCTCCAGCTCGGCGATACGGTCGTCGATCTCGGAGTCGGCGACCGTGATCTTGAGGCGGTCCGCCTCCTGCATCTGAAGGTGCTCGTCGATCAGGCGGCGCAGCACCTCCGGCGCCAGGCGGTGGTAGTTCTCGTCGGTGGCGGGCAGCGCGGCGGCGAGCAGCCCCAGCCCGATGCGCTGGGACAGGTCGTAGGCGGTGACCGCGTCCTGGTTGACCACGGCGGCCACGCGCACCGTGCCGGTGGGGGGGAGCTCCTGCGCGGGCGCCAGGACGGCGGCAAGCGCAACGCCCAGCGCGGCGCCCAGCGCGAGGCCGGCGGAAGCGAGGCGGGGGCGGCGAGAAACCTTCGGCATCTCGGTCAATACAGATCCACCGGGAACTGGGCCAGCGACTTGAGCACCACGCTCAGCACGACATAGTGGCCGGCGGTCACCGTATTGATCACGGTATGGCGCTCGCCGGCGTCGAGGTACAGCGCCAAGCATTCGTCCTCATAGCCGATGCGGCCGCCCGTCTGCAACGGCCCCGCGCCGATGCCGAGATCCTGGTTGTCGTAGATCTGCGCCGACCAGTGGCGGTCGATCTGCCCGCTGATGGTCCCGATGATCTGCTCGCGTTGGGCGAAGGTGCTCTCCGGACTGGTGCGGGCGAAGAACACGTAGCCGATCTGGGCATTGAGCGGGCGCGGACCGACGCTGGCGTCGACTTCGCTCCGCTCCATCGCCAGATCGTCCTTGCCGAGCCGGTAGCGGTAGTCGAAATGCAGGTCGGAGGACGGCGTCACCTCGGCGCGGCCGACGATGTCGGACAGGTGGCCGTCGAGCCCGGTGCCGGTGGGGAACACATCCTCGGCGTGCGGCTGGTAGCTCTGGCCGAGCAGGAAGTCGAGTCCTTCGTCGCCGCGGTTGACCAGGTTGTACTCGCCGCCATAGGCGAGCCGCGGCGCGGAGGCGATGCGGTCGTAGCCGGGCGAGGGGTTGGGGCTGAAGATGTTGGCATCGTCGAGCTCGAAGTCGAGGCTGTCCTCGTTCGGGATGTTGGGATTGTTGCCGCTGTAGGCGCCGACATTGGCCATCACGATCGGGGTCAGGGTCTGGGTGTCGTGCTCGTCGTACTTGGCCAGCGGGTAGCGCCAGTCGAGCGAGGCCTGCGGCACCGCCCGCTCGGCATCGACCGTGCCGGTGGTGTCCAGCCCCACGACATGGTCGCTGTTGTAGGCGTCGCCGCGCAGCGAGACGGTGCCGTTCAGCACCTCGCCGTCGGCGGCGGTGTAGGGCATGTGCCAGGCGGTGAGCGTGTTGACGCGCCTCGTGTTGGTCTCGTCGTCGGAGCGGGTCAGCGACGCCGAATGGGTGTCGAAGGTCCAGTAGTCGCCGTTCGCGCCCGGCGCGGTCTGCGCGCCGTAGGTGATCAGCGGCAGCACGGTCGGCGTCTTGTCGGGAACGCCCGGCGGCGGCGAAATCTGGGTGTCGCCCTGGCTCTGGAACGAATAGGCCTCGATCGAGGCATAATTGCGCTCGCCGAACGCCTCGACGAAGGGCCGCGCGGTGAGGAAGGGCTGGGTGACGTTGTAGTCGTAGTAGCGCATGTAGTCGCGGTCGGAGGCGCGCTGGATGTCGTAGCCGGCGCGCCAGGTATCGTCGATGGCGAAGCGCGAGGTCGCGCTGACGTCCCAGCCGGTGGTGCGCACCGACGGGTCGTCGATCTCCGGCTCGTCGGCGACCGAGAACACCGTCGTCGCCTCGCCGACCTGGCTGCGCGCCCGCCAATCGCCGGCCGCGCCCACGCCTTCGTTGGTGGTGTACATCGGCTCGAACAGCAGGTCCTGGCTGGGCGAGATCACCTGGTAGTAGGGCGTGCGGATGCCGGTGCCGATGATCCGGTTGTTGACGAAGCTGGGCGCCAGGATGCCGCTCTCGCGCTTCACCGTGGCGTCGCCATGCTCGAAATAGGGCGAGTAGGCCACCGGCACGCCGTCGGCCTCGAACCAGGCGTCGTGGTAGACGATCTCGTGCGTGGTGTCGTCGTGCACGATCTGGGTGGCGCGGATGTCCCACAGCGGCGGATGGTCGGGGTCCTTGGCGCAGGGCTCGCACGCCGTGTACATGGCGTGGTTGAGGATGTTGCGGTCGCCGTCGACCCGCTGGGCGGTGGCCGCGACCAGGCGCGAATTGTCGATCATCAGCAGGCGCAGGTGCCGCGCGGTCGCCTCCTTGAAATCGCCGGTCAGCTCGAAATAGTCGGCGAAGGTCACGTCGCCGGTGGCCTCGTTCAGCACCACGTGGCCGGTGGCGACGATCACGTCCTGCTTGAGGTTGTAGGAGACGGCGTCGGCGAGCAGGGTGCGCCCGCCCTGGTCGATCTCGACATGCCCGCTGGCGGTGACGATATCGAGGTCGCGGTCCTGCGAGATCTGGTCGGCCGCGATCAGCGCCGGCTGGCGCTCGTCGCGCGGCTTCGACTTCTTGCGCTGGGCCGCGGTCGCCTCGTCTCCGGAGGCGGAATTTCCGTCGGCCCGGGCCGGCGCGGAGGCGATCAGGAGAAGGAGCACGGCGGACGCGACGATACCGGCGCGCTTCAACGACCGGCCCCGCCGATCACGAGGCGGCGACGCCGCGCGGCGGTCCCCGCCTGGCCAGTGGCGATCCGAGCAGCAGGCGCGCGCAGACCAGCGCCGGCAGCAGCGGCCCGATATAGGTGAGCGGCAAGAAGCCGAGATCGCGCGCGGCGAGGTCCGAGATGCCCAGCGCCATCGCTTGCAGCGCCACCAGCAGCCCGGCGCCGAGGGCGAGCCGGTCGAGCTGGCCGCGGCGGTTGAAGTGCCCGACCAGGAGGCAGGAGGCGGCGAGCAGCGCGAAGGTGAAGCAGTAGAGCGGCGAGACCAGCCGGCCGAACAGCTCCACCCGGTATTGGCGGTAGACCTGCGGATCGAGCGCGGATTCGGAGGCGTCGAGGAGGGTCGCTAGGGAAAGCTCGCGCACGTCGCCGCTGCGCGCGTCGCCGACCTCGGACTGGTCGGAGAAGTCCATCGCGTAATTGTCGAATTGCAGCAGCGACAGCCGGTCGGAGCCCTTGGTCACCTGCTGGCGCGTGCCGTCGAACATCAGCACCTGCGGCATCCCGTCGGGGCCTTTCACCAGCGAGCCGCGCTCGGCCATGATCGTCACCGTGCGGTCCGGGCTGCGCCGGTCGTGCACGATCAGGCCGCGCAGCTCGCCGTCCGCGGTGCGCGAGCGCACATAGACGGTGATCCCGTTGCCGAGCTGATTGAACGCGCCCTCCTGGATCAGCACGCCGGCCGCGTTGGAGCGCACCTCCCACTGCACCTGGTGGAACTGCTTCACCGAGGCGGGGATCAGCCATAGATTGAGCATCATGCCGATCGCCCAGCAGATGGCGGCGAGCAGCAGCGCGGGCCGGGCCAGGTCCAGATGGCTCACTCCGATCGCGCGCAGCACCACGAGTTCGCGGTCGGCGATCAGCTTGTCGTAGGTGAACAGCACCACCGCGAACAGCGAGACCGGCAGGATCACGGTCAGGAAGTTCGGCATGGCGAGCAGGGTGAGCGCCATGAAGTCGCTGATCGAGGCCCCCTTGTTGACGGTGAGCTCGACGAAGCGCAGCGACTGGGTGAGCCACAGGACGCCGGTCAGTCCGAGGGTGACCAGGATCATCGCCACCGAGAGCTGGCGCAGGATATAGCGATCGATGCCCCGCATGCGGGCGGATTATGACCGCCCGCTGGGGGGATGGATAGTCCCAACCGAACCGATAGGGCCGCGGCTCAGGCTTTGGAAAGCGCCGTCGCCGCCATCGATATCACCGTCGCGCGCGGCAGGAAGCGCACCAGCAGCGCGGCCACGCTGTTCATCGCGCCGGTCACGATCACCCGGCGGCCGCGCTTCAGCGCGGCGTAGCCCTGGCGCGCGACCTCGGCCGAGGACATGCGGCTGGCGATCGGGCTGCGGTGCAGGGCCATGCCCTCGGTGCTCGCCACCTTGGAGAATTCGGTGAGCGTCGCGCCGGGGCAAAGGACGGTGACATCGACGCCGCTGCCGCGCAGCTCGTGGCCGATCGCCTCGCCCAGGCTGAGCACATAGGACTTGCTCGCGCAGTAGACCGCCATGTGCGGTCCCGGCTGGAATGCGGCCGTCGAGGCGACCAGCAGGATGCGCCCGCGCCGACGCTGCACCATGCCGGGCGCCAGCAGGCGGGTCAGTTCGGTCAGCGCCACCATGTTGACCTGGAGCATCTCGGAGATGCGGGTCATGTCCTCGGCGACGAATTCCGCATGGTCGCCAAGCCCGGAATTGTTGACCAGGACGTCGATGACCAGCTTGCGCGAGGCGAGTTCGCCGACCAACGCGGCGGCCGCTCCCGGCTTGCTCAGATCGGCGGCGATCACGGTGGCGCTCGCGCCGAGGCCCTTCAACTCGTCGGCGAGGGTCTGCATCGCCGCGACGCGGCGCGCGGCGAGGACCAGATCGTGGCCGTCGCGCGCGAGCTCGCGGGCGAGATCGGCGCCGATGCCGCTGGATGCGCCGGTGACCAGCGCGAGGGGGCGCGAGTTGCTCATTGCAGTATCCTTTCCTTGGTTGTCGGTGAAGTCGAATTCGCGCGCGCCGGCGGGGAGCCGGCGATGGCGCGCCACATGGCGAGGCCGGTGGCATCGACGGTCGCGGGATCGAGCCGCACCGCGCCCTGCTCGGCGCGTTTGACCAGTCCCACCAGCGCGCCCCAGACCAGCCCGAACAGCGCCTCCGGCCCGGGCGGTTGGGCGTCGCGCGCCCCCCGCGCCTCGCGCAGGAAGTCGAGCGCCACCCGCATCAGCTTGTCGCCCACGCGGCGGCAGGCGGCGTCGAGATAGCTTTCATGGTGGTGCATTTCGAGGAAGCGGAAATCGGTCGGGTTCGCGCGCGCGAAGGCGATGACCGCGCGCCAGACGCCGAGAAACTGGCGCTCGCTTCCGCCTTGGGTGGCGAGCGCCCGGGCCAGCACCTCGGCCATCGCCTGCTTGCGCGCGACGATGGCGGCGTTGACCAGCGCCTCCTTGGTGGCGAAGTAGCGGTAGATCGAGCCGGTCGCGACGCCGGCCAGGCGCGCGATGTCGGGCACGTTGGTGCCATGGAAGCCGCGATCGGCGAACAGGGTGACCGCGGCATCCAGAATCGCCGCGCGCTTGTCGCGCACCGGGAGCCTGCGCCGCGCCCGGTTCCCGGCCTTCGCCCGCTTGCTGGCGACCGCGCCCGCCATGTCCCTTCCCTTCCGCCGCCCCGGCGATCAAATCCGGCGCTGATGAATGAATATTCATTCGCAGACGGATTGTCAAGCCCGCTCGCGCGCCGGCCGGCGGCGCGGCAAATCCCGCCCGCGCGGGCCGCGCCGTCAGGCGTTGGTACGGCGGACGACCTTGCCGGGATTCATGGTGTCGCGCGGGTCGATCGCGCGCTTGAGCCGGCGCATCAGGTCGATCTCCACCGGGCGCTTGTAGCGCGCCATGTCGTCGAGCTTGAGCCGGCCCACCCCGTGCTCGGCGCTGAAGCTTCCGCGCATATCGACCGCGATGTCGAAGATCAGATGCGCCATCCGGTCTTCCTGCGACTTCAGCGTCTTCGGCCCCGGCCCTTCCGGTCCGAGCAGGGTGAAGTGGATGTTGCCGTCGCCGACATGGCCGAACGGCATGGTGCGCACGCCCGGCGCGACCTCGGCGAGCTTCTTCTGGGTGCGGCGGATGAAGGCGGGCACGTCGGCCACCGGGACCGAGACATCGTGATGCAGATCGTCGCCGGCCGCGCGCACCGCCTCGGGCAGCTCCTCGCGGATGCGCCAGAGCGCGTTCGCCTTGTCGATCGAATCGGCGATGGTGGCGTCGGTGATCTCGCCCGCCTCCAGCGCGGCGGCGAGCAGCTCCTCCATCGTCTCGCGCATGCTGCCGCCGGGGCGCGAGGTGGACAGGTCCATCAGCACGTACCAGTCGGACGGGCGCGGCAGCGGATCGACGATATTGGGAAGCTGCGCCAGGCAGACATCGATCGCCGGCCGGCACAGCAGCTCGAAGGCGGCGACCTGGTCGCCGGTCCAGGCGCGCGCGCGGGCGAGCAGCCGCAGCGCGGAATCGAGGTCGGCGAGCGCGCAGAAGGCGGTCTGCACGTCCGAAGGCTTGGGGAACAGCTTGAGCACCGCCGCGGTCACGATGCCGAGCGTGCCCTCGGCGCCGATGAACAGGTGCTTGAGGTCGTAGCCGGTATTGTCCTTGCCGAGCGATTTGAGCCCGTCCCACACCGTGCCGTCGGGCAGCACCACTTCGAGGCCGAGCACGAGGGCGCGAGTGCTGCCGTAGCGCAGCACGCCCACGCCCCCGGCATTGGTCGAAATGTTGCCGCCGATCTGGCAGCTGCCCTGCGCGCCCAGGCTGAGCGGGAAGAAGCAGCCGGCCTCGTCGGCGCGCTCCTGGATAGTTTGCAGCACCGCGCCCGCGTCCACCGTCATGGTGAAATTCACCGGGTCGATGGCGCGCACCCGGTTCATGCGGCCCAGATTGAGGATCACCTGACGGCCCGATTCGTCGGGCTGCGCGCCCAGGCACAGCCCGGTATTGCCGCCCTGCGGTACGATCTCCGCGCCCGCCTCGGCGCAGATGCGCACCACCTCGGCCACCTGCTCGGTAGAGGCGGGACGCGCGATCAGCCGCGCGCGCGCGCCGTGCGACATGCGCCGCCACTCTTCGAGATAGGGCGCCATCGCGCCCTCGTCGGCGATCACGCCGGCCGGGCCGAGCGCCGAGACGATGCGCTGGGTGAGATCGTCGCGCGAAATCTTGTTCATCGCCGGATCATCCGAAACCTTGCTGGGCCGAACTCGCGCCGAGCCGCCGTGGGCGCGGGCCGGCATCCTCCCCGAGGCGCGCATTCTGGCACAAATCCGCGCCCGCGCATAACATGGCCGCGCCGACGGCGGCCCGGACGGTGGGAGGAAGCGGATGCAACAATACGCCCCGTGGATCACGGCGCTCGGGCGCCTGCTGATCGCGATCATCTTCGTGCTCGACGGGCTCCAGCAGCTCTACGATCCGATGGGCACGATGAAGTTCATCGCCGCCGCCGGCCTGCCGATTCCGCCCGCCGCCTACATCATCGGGCTGCTGCTCCAGCTCGGCGGCAGCGTGTTCCTGCTGATCGGATTGCAGACGCGCTGGGCGGCGGGCGCGCTGTTCCTGTTCTGCCTGCTCACCGCCGCGATCTTCCACAGCGACTTCAACAACGGCTACATGGTGATCGAATTCCTCAAGAACCTCGCCATCGCCGGCGGGCTGCTCCAGATCATCGTGCATGGCGGGGGCGATCTCAGCGCGGATGCGCGGCTGGCGAAGCGGCTCAGGGCTTCGTGAGACTTAGCCTCGCCCTTGCCGCCGCGTTCGTGGCGACTCTGCTGGCCGCGCCGGGTCGGGCGGAGTCGAGCCCGGTTCCCGATGCCCAACTGCGCCAGATGACGCAGGAGGTGTGCGCGATGCCCGTCCACCGCGCCAAGCCCGGCATCTGGGTGTGCGGCCTGCTGCGCGACTATCCGCTGCCGGCCGGCGAGACCAAATGCCCGCTGAGCTTCGACCAGGCCGCGGGGCGGGCGGACGGCAAGGTGCGCATCTACTATGGCCGCTTCACCGAGGACACGCGGCAGGCGCTCGCGGCCTACTACGCCGCCTGCGAGCCCGAGGCGAACAATCAGGGGGGATCGGCGCTGTTCCGCATGGTCGAAGGCAAGTTCCGGCTCATCCGGTATTTCCCGGGTCTGGTGATGGACGATTGCGTCGTGCTCCCCACCGAGGACGCCGGGCGGGATACGCCCTATTGCCTGTTCAGCGGGCTGGGGCAGGGGACGCTCGATCAACGCTTCGGTTCCCTCGACCTCGCGGCAGCGGCGAAGCCCAACGCGGATCCGATCGAGACCTGGTTCGAATCCACCAACGCGGATGGTTCGCTGGGCGTTGTGGTCGTGTGCGGCGCCGCGTCGCCCGCGATCCACGAGATCATGGAAGTCCGCGCCGGCGCGGGGCCCAAGGAGATCGTTCTCGAAGGCGATTACGTCGATCCGGCAAGCGCGCAGGCCGCTTGCGCCCGCTTCCGGCGCGGCGAGTTCAACGACGACGAAAGAACTTCGCGCGAGAACGTGGAGGGTGGCGACAAATTCGCGTTCCTACGCGAGGGCGAGCCGAAATACTTGCGCGTCCGGGTCCATTTCGACCTGCCCAGCCGGGAGCCACGCATCGAATTCACCCACGAACCCGCCCCGGCGCAATGACCGCCCGGCGCACGAAATCCCTTGCCCTTGGCCCAAAACCGGCTATATAGACAACATACATTTCCTTAGTCCCGCCCGGGAGGTGGGTTGAAGGGGTGGGCCAGTGGCCCGCCTTTTTGTTTTGGGCCGAAGGCAACAGCACGCCGGAATGACGCTTGCCGACCGCATCGCGGAACTGGTCTCCGCCCCGCTCGACGCCATGGGCTATGCGCTCGTGCGCGTCCATGCGCAGGGGCGCGGGCAGCTCACGCTCCAGGTGATGATCGAGCGCAAGGACGGCGCGCCGGTGGCGGTCGAGGACTGCACGCGGGCGAGCCGCAGCATCTCGGCGCTGCTCGACGTCGAGGACCCGATCGCCGAGTCCTACACGCTCGAAGTGAGTTCGCCCGGCCTCGACCGGCCGCTGGTGCGCGCGCAGGACTTCGTCCGCTTCGCCGGCTGCGAGGCCGCGCTCGAGGCGGCGCCGCCGTTCGAGGGGCGCAAGCGCTTCAAGGGCCGCCTGCTCGGGCTCGATGCCGAGGGGCGCGTGCGCATCGCGCTCGACGAGGGCGAGTGCTCGATCCCGCTCGCCCAGGTTGCCCGCGCCCGCCTGGTGCCCACCCAGGCCGACATCGCCGCCGCGCTGCGCCGGCCGCACGCCTAGGTACGCAACATGGAACGCATCGCCGCACTGCCCCGCCCCGAACTCCTCCAGGTCGCCGACCAGGTCGCCCGCGACAAGGGCATCGACCGCGACGAGGTGCTGGAGGCGATGGAGCAGGCCATCCAGAAGGCCGGTCGCTCGAAATACGGCCACGAGCACGACATCCGCGCCACCATCGACCGCAAGACCGGCGAGATCCAGCTCGCGCGCTATCTGCTGGTCGTCGAGAAGGTCGAGGAAGAGGCGGTGCAGATCTCGCTCGCCCAGGCGCAGCGCAAGAAGCCCGACGCGCAGATCGGCGAGTATCTGGTCGATCCGCTGCCGCCGATCGATTTCGGGCGCATCGCCGCGCAGACCGCGAAGCAGGTGATCGTCCAGCGGGTGCGCGACGCCGAGCGCCAGCGCCAGTTCGAGGAATTCAAGAATCGTACCGCCGAGATCGTCAACGGGTTGGTCAAGCGCGTCGAGTTCGGCAACGTGATCGTCGATCTGGGGCGCGCCGAGGCGCTGCTGCGCCGCGACGAGCTGATCCCGCGCGAGACCTTCCGCACCGGCGACCGCGTGCGCGCCTACATCTTCGACGTGCGCCAGGAGCCCAGGGGCCCGCAAATCTTCCTCTCGCGCACCCATCCCCAGTTCATGGCCAAGCTGTTCGCCCAGGAGGTGCCGGAGATCTACGACGGCATCATCGAGATCAAGGCGGTGGCCCGCGACCCGGGCTCGCGCGCCAAGATCGCGGTGGTCAGCCGCGATTCCGGCATCGACCCGGTCGGCGCCTGCGTCGGCATGCGCGGCAGCCGCGTCCAGGCGGTGGTCGCCGAATTGC
>JASHSH010000048.1 GCA_030040955.1 Rhodospirillales bacterium | reverse complement strand
CGGAACGGCGGATGCTAAACCTTGTATGACAAGTAAACGGCGCATTCCGGAAAACGCGTCGCAAGGAGGAAAAGATGGCTTGGAAAACTCCCCGCATTGTTGAAATCTCCGTCGGAATGGAGATCAACAGCTACGCGTGCGCGGAGCTGTAAGCTTACAGCTTCGATACGTACTAGGCCTCGCCGACGGCGGCTGTGCTCAGGGCCATCGTCCTGGGTGCTGCCGCCGGCGGCGGCTTTCCCCAATGGAATTCCAACGCGCCCGCGTGCCGTCGCGCACGCGCGGGCGATAGGTTTGCGCGCCGGCGGACGCAGAGTTCGCTGGCGGTTTCCGGCGACGGCGTCGGCTGGTTCCTGATCAATGCGTCGCCGGATTTGCGCGAGCAGATCGAGGCGACGAAGGCGCTCGTTCCCGGCGGAGCCGTGCGGTCCTCGCCCATCGCCGGGGTGGTGCTGACCAATGCCGATGTCGACGCCGTCGCCGGGCTTCTGCATATGCGCGAGCGGCACCCGTTCGCCCTCTATGCGACCGAGCGCGTGATGGCGGTGATCGAGGAGAACGCGATCTTCGGCGTGCTGGCGCGCGACTGCGTCCAGCGCGTCACGGTGCCGCTCGACACTCCCTTCGAGCCGAGCGGGCCGGACGGCGCGCCGAGCGGCTTCGAGGCCACGCTGTTCGACGTGCCCGGCAAGGTCGCGCTCTATCTCGAGCGCGGGCGCGCTTCCGATCAGCTGGCCGGCGAGCCCGGCGACAATGTCGGCATCGAATTGCGCGCGACCGGCGGAGCGGCACGCCTGCTCTACGTGCCCTCCTGCGCGACCATGACGGACGCGGTGGCCGGCCACCTGCGCGGCGCCGCCGTGGTCTGCTTCGACGGCACGCTGTGGAGCGATGACGAGATGATCCGTCTCGGTCTCGGCGCGAAGACGGGCCGGCGCATGGGACATATGAGCGTCTCCGGCGAAGACGGCGCGATGGCCGCGCTGCACAACCTCGGCATCGCGCGCAAGATTTTCGTCCATATCAACAACTCGAATCCGATCCTGCTCGACGACGCGCCGGAGCGCCGTCACGTCGAGCAGGCGGGCTGGGAGGTCGGCCACGACGGGATGGAGATCGCCCTGTGAGCGGTGCTCCGCTTTCGCCCGACGAACTCGAAGCCCGGCTGCGCGCGATCGGCGCCGAGCGCTACCACAACCTCCACCCGTTCCATAAGCTGCTGCACGGGGGAAGGCTGACGCGCGGGCAGATCCAGGCCTGGGCGCTGAACCGCTACTATTACCAGTCGCGCATTCCGATCAAGGACGCCTATGTCATGGCCCGCCTGCCGACGGCGGCGCTGCGCCGTGCCTGGCGCTCGCGCTTGGTCGATCACGACGGGGAGGCCGACGGCACCGGCGGCATCGAGCGCTGGCTGAAGCTGGCCGAAGGAGTCGGACTCGACCGCGCCTATGTCGAGTCGACCGACGGCATCCTGCCGACGACCCGTTTCGCGGTCGACGCCTATGTCAATTTCGCGCGCGACCGTTCGCCGCTCGAGGCGGTGGCCTCTTCACTCACCGAGATGTTCTCGCCCGGCATCATCGCCGAGCGGGTGCAGGGCATGCTGGCCAACTACGATTTCATCACCAAGGACACGTTGGCCTATTTCACGCCTCGCCTGACCCAGGCGCCGCGCGACGTGAATTTCGCGCTCGCCTATGTCAAGCAGGAGGCGCGCAACCGCGAGCAGCAGGAAGCCGTGCTCGCCGCCCTTCGTTTCAAGTGCGACGTGCTGTGGTCGCAGCTCGATGGGCTCTATCTTGCCTATGTCGATCCGGCGATGGTGCCGCCGGGCGCCTTCGTCCCCGACGCGGACGCCTCCGCGCGGCCCGCGCGGGCGGGAGCCGAGAGGTGAGCGAGGGAGCTACGCGGCAGCGCCGGCTGGTGGCCGGCGATTCGGTGCCCCGGCTCGCCGCCCAGGCCAGCCTGCGCTTCGACGAGGCGCGCCGGAAATGGATCGTGCTCGCGCCCGAGCGCCTGTTCATGCCCGACGACCAGGCGCTGGAGATTCTCCGCATGGCCGACGGCAAGCAGGCCGTCGGCGCCATCGTCGATGCCCTCGCCGTTCGCTATAATGCGCCGCGCGAAGTGATCGCGACCGACGTCACCGCGATGTTCCAAGACCTGGCCGACAAGGGCGTGATCGATGTCTAGCGCCGCCGCTCCGGCCCAGACCGCCGCGTTGCTGCCCTTTGCGTTGCTCGCCGAGGTCACCCATCGCTGCCCCTTGCAATGTCCCTATTGCTCGAACCCGCTCGAATTGGAACGGGCGAGCGCCGAGCTGACCACCGCGGAGTGGAAGCGCGTGCTCGACGAGGCCGCCCAGCTCGGCATCCTGCAAATCCACTTTTCCGGCGGCGAGCCGACCGCGCGGCGCGACATTGTCGAGCTGGTCGCGCATGCGAGCGGGCGAAATCTCTACACCAACCTGATCACCTCCGGCGTGCTCGCCGACGCGGGCCAGCTCGGCGAGCTGGTGGCCGCCGGGCTGCGCCATGTCCAGCTCAGCTTCCAGGATGTCGACCCCAAGGGCGGCGACCGCGTCGCCAACCTGAAGGGCGCGCATACGAAGAAGCTGCGCTTCGCCGCCGAGGTGCGCGCCGCCGGCTTGCCGCTTACCGTGAACGCGGTGATGCACCGGCAGAATCTGCACAATCTCGAAGGCATGATCGACATGGCGGTCGCGCTGGGCGCCGGCCGACTCGAGGTCGCGCATGTCCAGTATTACGGCTGGGCCCTGGCCAACCGCGATGCGCTGCTGCCGAGCCGCGCCCAGCTCGAAGAGGCGACGCGCACGGTCGAGGTGGCGCGCGAGCGCCTCCGGGGCGTCCTCGTCATCGACTATGTGGTGCCCGACTATTACGCGGTGCGGCCGAAATCCTGCATGGGCGGGTGGGGCCGCCAGTTCCTCAATGTGAGCCCGGCGGGCAAGGTGCTGCCCTGCCACGCCGCCGAAATCCTGCCCGGTTTGCGCTTCCCCTCGGTGCGCGATGCGAGCCTCGCCGACATCTGGCATCATTCGGAGGCGTTCAACCGGTTCCGCGGCACCGACTGGATGCCGGAGCCCTGCCAGTCCTGCGAGCGGCGCGAGATCGACTGGGGCGGCTGCCGCTGCCAGGCCTTCCTGCTGGCGGGCGACGCCTCGCGCACCGATCCAGTCTGCGCGCTGGCGCCCGACCACGCGGTGGTCGATGCCGCGCGGCGGCACGCCGCCGACGCCGCGCTCGATTTCACCTACCGGCGGATCGGC
>JASHSH010000047.1 GCA_030040955.1 Rhodospirillales bacterium | reverse complement strand
TCCGCTGCGCGCCGTGTTCGAGACCATGGGCGTGACCGACGTGGTCGCCAAATGCATCGGCACCTCGAACCCGCACAACATCATCAAAGCCGCCTTCGACGCGTTGCAGGGCGTATCCAGTCCGCGCACCGTGGCCGCCAAGCGCGGCAAGAAGGTCGGCGACATCGTCGGCCGGCGCGACGGCGTCGGTGCCGCCGCGGCCAAGGAGTGACAGGGATGGCCCGCAAACCCGCCAAGCCGGCCGAGAAGAAGAAGCTGCGCGTGACCCAGATCGGCAGCCCGATCGGCCGACCCGACGACCAGCGCGCGACCCTGGTCGGGCTCGGCCTCAACCGCCGCCATCGCACGCGCGAGCTCGAGGACACGCCGGCGGTGCGCGGCATGATCCGCAAGGTGCACCACCTGCTGCGCGTCGAAGACGCGCAGTGAGGAGGCCGAAAGAGGGACTCCGATGAAGCTCAACGAAATTCGCGACAACCCGCGGGCGCGCAAGGCGCCGATCCGCGTCGGCCGCGGCATCGGCTCGACCAAGGGCAAGACCGCGGGGCGCGGCGTGAAGGGCCAGAAGGCGCGCACCGGCGTGGCCGTGAAGGGCTTCGAGGGCGGCCAGATGCCGCTCTACCGCCGCCTGCCCAAGCGCGGCTTCAAGAATCCGTTCCGCCGCGACTTCGCCGAGCTCAATCTCGACCGGCTGCAGAAGGCGGTCGATGCAGGCAAGCTCGACGCCAGCGCGCCGGTCACGCTCGCCAGCCTGGTCGCGGCCGGTATGGTCTCGCGGAAAAAAGACGGGGTGCGCATCCTTGCGCGCGGCAAACTTACCGCTAAGTTGACCATCGAGGCCGCCGGCGCCTCGGCGGCCGCGCGTGCCGCGGTCGAAGCCGCCGGGGGCACGCTCGTCCTGCCGGCCGTGCCGTCCGCTCCGGACGCGGCCGCGACCTGATTCGGGGAGCGGCGCGCAGGCGTAGGAGCAGGGAATGGCATCGGCGGCCGAGCAACTCGCAGCCAATTTCAGCCTGGGCACGCTCGCCAAGGCCACCGAGCTCCGTCAACGCCTGCTGTTCACCCTCGTCGCCCTGATCGTCTACCGGCTCGGCACCTGGATTCCGATTCCGGGCGTCGATCCGCACGCGCTGGCCAACTTCTTCCAGAAGTCGGGCGGCGGCATCCTGGGCATGTTCGACATGTTCGCGGGCGGGGCGCTGCGGCGCATGACGATCTTCGCGCTCAACATAATGCCCTACATATCGGCCTCGATCATTCTCCAGCTGCTGACCTCGGTGGTTCCGTCGCTGGAGGCGATCAAGAAAGAGGGCGAGCAGGGCCGCAAGCGCATCAACCAGTACACCCGCTACACCACCGTGCTGATCGCGGCGGTCCAGGCCTACGGCATCGCGGTCGGACTCGAAGGCATGGGCAGCCAAGGCGGCGCCTCGGCGGTGTTCGATCCCGGCCTGTTTTTCCGCTTTACCACCGTGGTGACCCTGGTCGGCGGCACCATCTTCTTGATGTGGCTGGGCGAGCAGGTCACCGCGCGCGGCGTGGGCAACGGAACCTCGCTGATCATCTTCTCGGGCATCGTCGCCAATCTGCCGGGCGCCATCGCGCAGATGCTCGAGCTGAGCCGGACCGGCGCGCTGAACGGCGGCTTCGTGATCTTCCTGCTGCTCGGCGGTATTCTGGTGGTGGCGTTCATCGTGTTCATCGAACGCGCCCAGCGCCGCATCGTGGTGCAGTATCCGAAGCGGCAGCAAGGCAACCGCATGTATGGCGGCGAATCCTCGCACCTGCCGCTCAAGCTCAACACCTCGGGCGTGATCCCGCCGATCTTTGCCAGCTCGATCCTGCTCATGCCGGTCACGGCCGCCGGGTTCGCGGCCGGCGGCAGCGAATGGCTGAGCGCGGTCACCGCCTATCTGGGGCGCGGCCAGCCGCTCTATCTCGGCCTTTACGCCGCGCTGATCGTGTTCTTCGCATTCTTCTACACGGCGGTGGTGTTCAACCCGGCGGACACGGCCGAAAATCTCAAGAAATACGGGGGCTTCGTGCCCGGCATCCGGCCCGGCAAGAGCACCGCCGAGTATCTCGACTATGTGCTGACCCGGCTCACCGTGCTGGGCGCGGCCTATCTGGCCGGAATCTGCATGCTGCCCGAGATTCTGATCAGCAAATTCTCGCTGCCCTTCTATTTCGGCGGCACAAGCCTGCTGATCGTGGTGACGGTAACCATGGACACGGTCGCGCAAATCCATTCCCATCTGCTCGCTCACCAGTATGAGGGGCTGATCAAGAAGGCCAAGCTGAGGGGCCGCCGGGAATAACAGGGGGGCGTTCGGTGCATTTGATCCTGCTGGGACCGCCCGGCGGAGGTAAGGGAACGCAGGCGAAGCTGCTGCAGGACGAGTACGGCCTGGTTCAGCTCTCCACCGGCGACATGCTGCGCGCCGCCATCGCCTCGGGCAGCGCGATCGGACAGCAAGCGAAGGAAGTGATGGCGTCCGGAAAGCTGGTTTCCGACGACATCGTCATCGGCATCGTCGCTGAGCGCATCGAGCAGCCCGACGCGAAGCGCGGTTTCATCATGGACGGTTTCCCGCGCACCACCGCCCAGGCGGAGGCGCTCGACGCCCTGCTCAAGGCGCGCAAGCGGCGGATCGACGCGGCAATCGAGGTCCAGGTGCCCGATTCGCTGATCGTCGAACGCATCGCCGGGCGGTTCACCTGCAAGAAATGCGGCACCGGCTACCACGAGAAGTTCCACCGCCCCAAGGTCGAGGGAACCTGCGATGTCTGCGGCAGCCACGAATTCTTCCGCCGCCCCGACGACAACGCCCAGGCCGTCCAGGTTCGCCTCGACGCCTATCATCGCCTAACCGCCCCGCTGATCCCCTATTACGAGAGGCAGGGCCTGCTGCACCGGGTCGACGGAACCCTGCCCATCGAGGAGGTCACCCAGCGCCTGAAGGCGATATTGGCGGAGGCGCGGGCCCATTCGTGACCGTCCTCGCCCGGCGCACGAAATTCGCCCCCGCCGTCGTTGACAGGCGGTCGATTATTCCTATAATCCCCCACCTTCGGACCCCCGCCCCGGAACCGCCGGGGGGTAAGGGGGTCTATTGACGCCGAAGGAGTGACCCGGATTGGCCCGAATTGCTGGGGTCAATATCCCGACCAACAAGCGGGTATTGATCGCGCTTACCTACATTTACGGCATCGGGCGGACCAAGGCCCGGGAAATTGTGGACAAGGTCGGCATCTCCGATAACACCCGCGTCTCGCAGCTCACCGACGACGAGATTTTGCGCATCCGCGAGGTGATCGACCGCGAGTATCAGGTCGAGGGCGACCTGCGCCGCGAAGTCGCGATGAACATCAAGCGGCTGATGGATCTCGGCTGCTATCGCGGCCTGCGCCATCGCCGCGGGCTGCCGGTGCGCGGTCAGCGCACGCATACCAACGCGCGCACGCGCAAGGGTCCAGCCAAGCCGATCGCCGGCAAGAAGAAGGTCACGAAGTAGATGGGCAAGCCCGCGGTCCAGCGCGCGCGCAAGCGCGAGCGCAAGAACATTTCGGCCGGCGTGGCGCATGTCAACGCCACCTTCAACAACACGATGATCAGCATCACCGACGCCCAGGGCAACACCATCGCCTGGTCGTCGTCGGGGATGCAGGGCTTCAAGGGATCGCGCAAGTCGACCCCCTACGCCGCCCAGATGGCGGCCGAGGATGCCGGCCGGAAGGCCATCGAACACGGCATGCGCACCCTCGAGATCGAGGTGAAGGGGCCCGGCGCGGGACGTGAATCTGCCCTGCGCGCCTTGCAGGCCGTCGGTTTCGCCATAACTTCGATACGCGACGTCACGCCGATTCCCCACAACGGCTGCCGTCCCCGCAAGCGCCGCCGGGTCTGACCGACCGCCGGCGGGCGCGCCGTCGGCGCGCCACGCCCGGCAAACCCCGTGGCGTTGCAACCGTTCACAACGTGAGGTCACGCTCGTGATTCAACGCAACTGGCAGGAACTCATTAAACCCAACAAGCTCCATGTCGAGCCGGGCGCCGATCCGGCGCGCAGCGCGACCGTGGTGGCCGAGCCGCTCGAGCGCGGCTTCGGACTCACCCTCGGCAATGCCCTGCGCCGCCTGCTGCTGTCTTCGCTCCAAGGCGCCGCCGTCACCTCGGTCCATATCGACGGGGTGCTGCACGAATTCTCGTCGATCCCTGGCGTGCGCGAGGACGTGACCGACATCGTCCTCAACGTGAAGGCGCTCAGCCTGCGCATGCACGGCGAGGGGCCGAAGCGGATGACGCTGTCCGCCAAGGGTCCGGGCGAGGTGACCGCCAAGATGATCGAGGCGGGCCACGACATTGAGATCCTGAACCCCGACCTGGTCATCTGCACCCTCGACAAGGGCGCCTCCCTGTCGATGGAGCTGACGGTCGAGACCGGCAAAGGCTATGTCGCCGCCACCCAGAACCGGGCCGAGGATTCGCCGATCGGCCTGATCCCGGTCGACGCGATCTACTCGCCCGTGCGCCGCGTTTCCTACAAAGTCGAGAATTCGCGCGTCGGCCAGGTCACCGACTACGACAAGCTCTCCATGCAGGTCGAGACCAACGGCGCGGTCAGCCCCGAGGACGCGGTGGCGCTCGCCGCGCGCATCCTCCAGGACCAGCTCCAGCTGTTCATCAATTTCGAGGAGCCGCAGACCATCGCCGCCGAGGAGGCGAAGGACGAGCTGCCGTTCAGCCGCAACCTGCTGCGCAAGGTCG
>JASHSH010000439.1 GCA_030040955.1 Rhodospirillales bacterium | reverse complement strand
CAATCCGCGCAGGTGCGCCAGCGCGAGAATGTGAGCGGGCTGCTGGTCGAGCAGAACGCCGAGATCGCGCTCGGTTTCGCCGACCGCGCGTATCTGTTCGAATCGGGCCGCGTGGTGGCTTCCGGTCCGGCCAAGCAGATGGCCGGCGATTCGCGAATTCTGCGCTCCTATCTCGGCCAGTGACGGGGGCGCCGGTGCACCAGTTCCTCCAGCAGCTGTTCACCGGCCTCGCTACCGGGGCGATCTATGCCAGCCTGGCGCTCGCACTGGTGATGATCTACCGCGCCACCGAGCTGGTGAATTTCGCCCAGGGCGAGATGGCGATGTTCTCGACCTACATCGCCTGGACGCTGACCAATGCCGGCATCCCGTTCTGGGTCGCCTTCGCCCTCACCCTCGCCGCTTCGTTCCTGGGCGGCGTGGCGATCGAGCGGCTGATCATCCGCCCGGTGCAGAACGCGCCGGTGTTCACGGCGGTCACCGTGTTCATCGGGCTGCTGCTGATCCTCAACTCGGTGGCCGGCTGGCTCTACACCTACACGGTGCAGGATTTCCCCAGCCCGTTCGGCGACCGGCCCCTGCTGCACTCGCTGCTCACCACCAGCGCGCTCGGCATCATGGGCGTGACGCTGGCGATGCTGGTTCTGCTCTACCTGTTCTTCCGCTTCACGCCGATCGGGCTGGCGATGCGCGCGGCGGCGCAGAACCCGGTCTCGGCGCGGCTGTGCGGCATCCGGGTCGGGCGTATGCTGGCGATCGGCTGGGGCTTGGCCGCCGCGGTTGGGGCGACCGCCGGGGTGATGGTCGCGCCGATCCTGTTCCTCGATCCCAACATGATGACCGGCACCCTGCTCTATGCCTTCGCCGGCGCCCTGCTCGGCGGCATCAGCAGCCCGCTCGGCGCGGTGATCGGCGGGATCGCGGTCGGCGTGATGGAGAACTTGGTCGGCACCTATCTGATCGCCTCGCAGCTCAAGCTGACGGTGGCGCTGGCGGTGATCCTTCTGGTCCTGGTGCTGCGCCCGAACGGCCTGTTCGGCGCCACCCTGGTCAAGCGGGTATAGGCGATGGCGGGCGGTGTCGGCATCTCGACCGGACCGGCGCCCGCCAGCGAGCGGATCGCCGGACTGAGCGCCTCAAGCTGGCGGCGCGCGGGTCTGGCCGCGGCGATCCTGGTCGCCATCGCGCTGCCCTTCCTGATCGGCAAATACCATACCTTCGAACTCACGCTGGCGATGATCTACGCGGTCGCGCTGCTCGGCCTCAACCTGCTCTCCGGCTACAACGGGCAGATCTCGCTCGGCCACGGCGCCTTCTACGCCGTCGGCGCCTACACCGCCGCGATCATGATGCAACGCTGGGGCGTGCCCTATTGGGCGACGATCCCGCCCGCCGCGCTGATCTCCTTCGCCATCGGCGTGCTGTTCGGCCTGCCCGCGCTGCGGCTGGAGGGACCCTATCTCGCCCTGGTGACGCTGGCGATGGCGCTGGCCACGCCGCAGCTGCTCAAATATTTCGACGGCTGGACCGGGGGCCAGCAGGGCATCAACCTGACCAAACCCGTGCCGCCGCATTGGCTGGGCCTGGGGCGCGACCAGTTTCTGTATCTGTTGGTGCTGATCGTTCTGATCGCCGCCTTCTGGGTCGGCGCGAACCTGCTGCGCGGGCGCACCGGCCGCGCGCTGGTGGCGATCCGCGAGAACCCGATCTCGGCATCGGCGATGGGCATCGACACCGCGCGCTACAAGACGCTCGCCTTCGGCGCCAGCGCCGCCTTCGCCGGCGTGGCCGGGGCGATGTCGGCGATCGTCGTCGGCTTCGTCGCGCCCGAGGGATTCGGGCTGCTGCTGTCGCTGTCGTTCCTGGTCGGATCGGCGGTGGGCGGTATCGCCACGGTGAGCGGCGCCCTGTTCGGCGGATTGTTCGTCGAATACGTGCCCAACATCGCCAACGATATTTCCGACGCCGCGCCGGGCGCCATCTACGGCCTCGCGCTGCTGATGCTCATGTTCGCCATGCCGGTCGGCGTGGCCGGCTATATCGGACCGCGCCTAGCCCGCCTCGCGCGCCGTCCGCGCGCGTCCGCGTCCAATCCACCGGGAGAGAGCAAGCAAATCGGTTCCATCGCGATCCAGGAAGGGAGGAAACCATGAGACTAGCCACGCGACTTTTCGCCTACGCGGCGCCGCTCGCGCTGCTCGCCGCCGCCGGCCAATACGCCGCCGCCGGCGGGACCTACGGACCCGGCGCGTCCGACACCGAGATCAAGATCGGCAACACCATGCCCTATAGCGGCCCGGCCTCGGCCTACGGCGCGATCGGCAAGGCGGACGCCGCGTATTTCACCATGATCAACGAGCAGGGCGGCATCAACGGGCGCAAGGTCAACTTCATCACCCGCGACGACGGCTACAGCCCGCCCAAGACGGTCGAGCAGGTGCGCAAGCTGGTCGAGGAGGACCAGGTGCTGTTCATGTACAACACGCTCGGCACGCCGCCCAACTCGGCGATCTGGGACTATATGAACGAGAACAAGGTGCCGCAGCTGTTCGTCGCCACCGGCGCCAGCAAGTGGAACGATCCGAAGGGCCATCCGTGGACCATCGGCTGGCAGCCGAACTACCGCGTCGAGGCCTCGATCTACGCCCAGTACATCCTGGCCAACATGCCCGACGCCAAGATCGCCGTGCTCTACCAGAACGACGACTTCGGCAAGGACTATGTGATCGGGCTGAAGGCCGGTCTCGGCGACAAGGCCGACAAGATGATCGTCGCCACCCAGTCCTACGAGACCACCGATCCCACCGTCGATTCGCAGGTGGTGTCGCTCCAGGGCAGCGGCGCCAACGTGCTGCTGACCGCGGCGATCCCGAAATTCGCCGCCCAGGTGGTGCGCAAGGTCTTCGATATCGGCTGGAAGCCGGCCTTCTTCATGACCAACGTCTCGTCGTCGGTGAGCGCGGTGTTCAAGCCGGCCGGGCTCGAGAAGGCGGTGGGCATCATCACCGCCGGCTACACGAAGGATCCCAACGACGCCAAGTGGAAGGACAGCAAGGAGCTGGGCGACTATCTGGCCTGGCAGCAGAAATACGACGCCGACGCCAACCCGGCCGACAACAACGTCGTCTACGGCTACAGCGCCACCAACACGCTGGTGCAGGTGCTGAAGCAGTGCGGCGACAATCTCACCCGCGAAAACGTGATGAAGCAGGCGGCCAGCATCAAGGGCCAGGTGCTGCCGATGCTGCTGCCGGGCGTGGTGATCTCCACCAGCGCGACCGACTTCGCGCCGATCAAGCAGATGCAGCTGGCCAAGTTCGACGGCACCAACTGGGTCTATTTCGGCCCGGTGATGTCCGGCGTCGGCAGCTAGTCCGGTAACGGAACGGAATCCCCGGCGTCCGCGCGGTCGCCGGGGATTTCGGCCCGCCTCATCCAAGGGGGAAGCAAGCGCATGTTCGGGCTGATGATGGATACGCCGCTCTCGATCGTCTCGCTGATCGAGTTCGGCGCCCGCTACAACGGAACGGTCGAGATCGTCTCGCGCACGGTCGAGGGGCCGATCCACCGCTATACTTATCGCGATTCCTTCGCCCGCATCGCCCGGCTGGCGCGCGCGCTGGCGGGCTTGGGCATGCGCGAGGGCGACCGCGTCGGCACCTTGGCCTGGAACGGCCACCGCCATTTCGAGCTCTATTACGGGGTGCCGGGGATCGGCGCCGTCTGCCACACCATCAACCCGCGCCTGTTCCCCGAGCAGATCGCCTTCATCGTCAACCACGCCGAGGACCGACTCCTGTTCTCCGACCTCACCTTCCTGCCGCTGCTGGAGAAGCTCGCGCCGGCGCTGCGCAAGGTGGAGAAGTTCGTCCTGATGACCGACCGCGCGCATATGCCGAAGACGGGCTTGCGCGATTGCCTGTGCTACGAGGAGCTGCTGGAGGGCACAGCCGACACCTATCCCTGGCCCACGCTCGACGAGCGGGCCGCGGCCGGGCTTTGCTACACCTCGGGCACCACGGGCAATCCGAAGGGCGTGCTCTATTCGCATCGCTCGACCGTGCTGCACGCGCTCGGCAACAATCTGCGCGACAGCGCCGGCGCGCGCGCCGGCGAGGCGGTGCTGCCGGTGGTGCCGATGTTCCACGTCAACGCCTGGGGCATCCCGTTCGGCGCGCCGATCATCGGCGCGAAGCTGGTCTTCCCCGGCCCGAAATACGACCCCGAAAGCCTGTACGAGCTGTTCCACACGGAGAAGGTCGCGTTCAGCGCCGGCGTGCCGACGGTGTGGATCGCGCTGCTCGAATACATGCGCAAGACCGGCAAGCGGCTCCCCGACCTGCGCACCATCGGGGTCGGCGGCTCGGCGATGACGCAGGCGCTGTGCGAGGCCTATGAGCGCGAGTTCGGCATCGAGGTCGCGCATGGCTGGGGCATGACCGAGACCAGCCCGGTCGGCACCCACAATACGCTGCTGCCGCGCGAAGCCTCGCTGCCCTGGGAGGAGCGGCTGCGCTACAAGCTCGCCCAGGGGCGCGGCCGCTTCCTGGTCGAGATCAAGATCGTGGATGCGCGCGGCCGGCGTCTGCCCGAGGACGGAGTCGCCACCGGCGAGCTGTGCGTGCGCGGACCCTATGTCGCGTCGGCCTATTACCACGACGAGGAGGCCTCGCGCGCGGCCTGGGACGAGGAAGGCTGGTTCCACACCGGCGACGTCGCCTCGATCGACGTCGAGGGCTATGTGCGTATCGTCGACCGCATCAAGGACATGATCAAGTCGGGCGGCGAATGGATCAGCTCGATCGAGCTGGAGGGCGCGGCGATGAGCCATGCCGCCGTGCTCGAAGCCGCCGCCTTTGCTCGGCCCGACAAGAAATGGGGCGAGCGGCCGGTCCTCGCGGTGCGGCTGCGCCCGGGCGCGCGGGCGAGCAAGGAGGAGATCGCTTCGTTCCTAGCGGGCCGCATCGCCAAATGGGCGATCCCCGAGGACATCATGTTCGTCGAGGAGTTCCCCTACACGGCGACCGGCAAGGTCGCCAAGCGCATCCTGCGCGAACGCGCCGTCGCAGCCTTGTCGGCCGCCCCTGCCCCGGCGCAAGCGGCCCAGGCATCGCGGGCCTAGGCGAGGCGATGGGGCCGGCGCAGTCCGAGCTGATCGATCCGCGGCCGGGCGAGGAGGTCGACACCGCCCGGCTGCTGCCATATCTGCGCGAACGCCTGCCCGGCGCGGAAGGCACATTCGCGCTGCGCCAGTTCGCCGGCGGGCACGCCAACCTCACCTATCTGCTGCGCTTCGGCGAGCGCGAATATGTGTTGCGCCGGCCGCCGCTCGGGCCGGTGGCGCCTTCCAGCCACGACATGAAGCGCGAGCACACCGTGCTGGCGCGCCTGACCGACGTGTTCCCGCTCGCGCCGCGCAGCTATCTGTTCTGCGGCGACGAGAGCGTCATCGGCGCGTCGTTCCACGTGTTGGAGCGGCGCCACGGGATCGTGGTGCGCGGCGACCTGCCCGAGCATTTCCGCGATTCCGCCACCGTGCGGCGCATGGGCGAGATGCTGATCGACACGCTGGCCGCGCTGCATCTGGTGAAGCCGGAGTCGGCCGCACTCGAATCGCTCGGCCGGCCGGAGGGATTTTCGCTCCGCCAGCTCGAGGGCTGGGCCAAGCGCTGGCACGCGGCCAAGGACCGTGATCTTCCCGCGATGGACGCGCTCGCCGAGCGGCTGGCCCGCTCCGTGCCCGCGCCGCAATCCGCGGCGCTGCTGCACAACGACTACAAATACGACAACATGCTGGTCGCCGCCGACGACCCGGCCCGCGCGGTCGCGGTGCTCGACTGGGACATGTGCACGCGCGGCGATCCGCTGATGGATCTCGGCGCGCTGCTGGTCCACTGGATCGAGCCGGGCGAGGAGGCGGACTGGAAGGCAACCGGCGCGATGCCGACCTGGCGCGAGGGTGCGCCCTCCCGCGCCGAGGCGGTCGCGCGCTATGCCGCCGCGACCGGACTCGATCTGGGGCGCGTGGGCTGGTACCACGCCTTCGGCCTGTTCAAGTTCGCGGTGATCGTCCAGCAGATCTATATCCGCTACCTGCGCGGCCAGACGCGGGACGCGCGCTTCGCCGGATTCGGCGAGCGGGTGGCGCAGCTGGCCGAGCGCGGGCGGAGACTGGCGGAGGCGGAAGCGTGAGCGCGCGGCCGATCCTAGTCGAAGCGGGTCCAGCCGACGGTCGCGCCGCCGTCGATCACGATGGTCTGGCCGGTGACGAAGCTGCCGGCCTTGGCGGCGAGGAACACGGCCGCGCCGGCGATCTCGTCGGGCTCGCCGATACGGCCCAGCGGATAGGACTTCACCGCCAGCCGGTAGGTCTCGGGATTTTCCCACAGCGCGCGGGCGAAATCGGTGCGGATGATGGCGGGCGCGATGCAGTTCACCCGCACGTTCTGGCGGCCCCATTCGACGGCGAGGTTGCGCGCGATCTGGAAATCGGCGGCCTTGCTGATGCCGTAGGTGCCGATCATGTCGTTGCCCTTCAGCCCCGCGACCGAGGAGACGATGATCACCGCGCCCCCGCCGCGTTCGGCCATGCCCGGGATCACCTTGTTGCAGAGCCAGAGATTGTTCTTCACGTTGGTGCCCATGATCCGGTCATAGGCGTCCTCGGGGATGCCGCCGATCGGGCCGAAATGCGGATTGACGGCGGCGTTGCAGACCAGGATGTCGATGCGGCCCAGCGCGGCCATCGTCGCGGCCACCAGCGGATCGAGGTTTTCCAGCTTGGAGACGTCGCAAGGGATGGCGACCGCGTCGCCGCCCTTGGCGCGGATCGCGGCCACGACCTCGTCGCATTTCGGCGCCTTGCGGCTGGACACGACCACGCGCGCGCCATGCGCGGCGAAGGCCTCGGCGATGGCGCGGCCGATGCCGCGCGTAGAGCCGGTGACGAGCGCGCATTTGCCGGACAGATCGAACAGGTCGGATGCGGCCATGGCGCGATGATAGCCAAGGGCACGGGCGCGGCCAATCCGGGACGGCACGGGGGAGGTGGGCATGGAATTCAGGCTAGACGCGGAGCATGAGGCGTTCCGCCGCGAGGTGCGCGGCTTCCTCGCCGAAGCGATTCCGGCGGACATCCGCGCGCGCGTCGAATCGGGCAAGCGGGTGCCCAAGGAGGACTACATCGCCTGGCAGCGCATCCTCGCGGCCAAGGGCTGGTTGGCGCCGGGTTGGCCGGTCGAGCATGGCGGGACCGGCTGGACGGCCCTCCGGCGCGCGATCTTCGAGCACGAACTCGGCCGCGCGCCGGCGCCGCCGGTGATCGCCTTCGGCGTCACCATGGTGGGGCCGGTGATCATCGCATTCGGCAGCGAGGCGCAGAAACGGCACTATCTGCCGCGCATCCTGGCGAGCGAGGACTGGTGGTGCCAGGGCTATTCCGAGCCCGGCGCGGGCTCCGACCTGGCCGCGCTCTCCACCCGCGCCGCGCGCGACGGCGACAGCTACGTGGTCAACGGCCAGAAGACCTGGACCACCTATGCGCAATACGCGGATCGGATGTTCTGCCTGGTGCGGACCGGTGCCGAGGGCAAGAAGCAGGAGGGCATCAGCTTCCTGCTGATCGACATGCACAGCCCGGGCATCTCGGTGCGGCCGATCGTGACGATCGACGGCGGGGCCGAGATCAACGACGTGTTCTTCGACAATGTGCGCGTGCCGGTGGCCAACCGCATCGGCGAGGAAGGCAAGGGCTGGACCTACGCCAAATACCTCCTCGCGCACGAACGCACCAACATCGCGCGCACCGGCTATTCGCGCCGCATGCTGGCGGAGCTCAAGCGGATCGCGGCCGAACAGGAAAGCGAGGGCCAGCCGCTCACCGCGGATGCCGAATTCGCCGCCAAGATCGCGCAGGTCGAGATCGACCTGGTCGCGCTCGAATCCCTGGTTCTGCGCATGGCGATGGGCGAGGGCGCGGGCAAGCCGCCTGGCCCCGAATCCTCGATCCTCAAGATCGCTGGGACGCAGATCCAGCAACGGCTGACCGAGCTGCAAGTGGAGGCGCTGGGGCCCTACGCCCAGCCCTCGCTGCCGGAATGGTTCGAGCCGGGCTGGAACGGCGAGCCCATC
>JASHSH010000438.1 GCA_030040955.1 Rhodospirillales bacterium | reverse complement strand
CGCCGAAAGCGAGCATCCGGTACTGTTGCAGCTCACGGAACAATTCGGGCAGCCCGACCAGGATGGCGGCCGCGAACACCACGCCGATCTGGCTGCCCATCCCGCCCAGCACGACGATCGCCAGGATGATCGCGGACTCGATGAAGGTGAAGCTTTCGGGACTGATGAACCCCTGGCGCGTGGCGAAGAAGGAACCGGCGAAACCGGCGAACATGGCGCCGATGCCGAAGGCCGCGAGCTTGGTGTTGCGCGGATTCACGCCGAGCGCCGAGCAGGCGATCTCGTCCTCGCGCAATGCCTCCCACGCGCGTCCGATCGGCAGGCGGCGGACGCGAAGCGTAAACAGGTTGGTGACCAGCGCGAGCGCGAGAATCACATAGTACAGGAAGATGATGCGGGTGATCGGCGAGTAGTCGAGACCGAAGAAGGTGAAGAAGGTCTGCTGGCCTTCGGGCGCGTCCGGGACCAGCGGCAGGCCGAAGAAGGTCGGGCGCGCAATGTGGTTGATGCCGTTGGGCCCGTTGGTAAGCGAAACCCAGTTGACCAGGATCACGCGCACCATCTCGCCGAAGCCCAAGGTCACGATGGCCAGATAGTCGCCGCGAAGGCGCAACACCGGGAAACCCAGGATGACTCCGGCCGTCGCCGACATGATGCCGGCGAGCGGCAGGCAGACCCAGAATCCGGCTCCGAAGGTCTGCGCGAGCAGCGCATAGCTGTACGCGCCGACCGCGTAGAAGGCGACGTAGCCGAGGTCGAGCAGGCCGGCGAGCCCGACCACCACGTTCAGTCCCCAGCCGAGCATCACATAGGTTCCGACCAGGATGCTGATATCGAGCACCTGGCGGTTGGCGAACGGCATGAAGGGCAGCGCGGCCGCGACGATCAGCACGATGGGTCCGAGCCAGAAGGCGATGCGGCGTGTGCGGATCGCCGCCTGTTCGGCGCGCCGTTCGCGCTGCTCGGCGGTGTATTCGACCACCTTCTGGCGAGTCGCGATCACTGTGCGTACCGCGATCGCCGCGCAGACCAGGAAGATCGTCCACGCCACATAGGGATCGCGGAACGGCAGAATGTGGGCGAGCGCATCGCCGACGCCCTCCCGACTGGTCACCAGCGGGGCGAGCGTGCGCGCGAGCAGGAGAACGAACAGGATCGCGGAGACCGGTATCAGCACCGACAGAACGGCGCGGTAGCGGGCCTCGCGGTAGAGAATCAGCACGATTCGCCCGGCGAAGGCGATCACCACCGCCGCCGCCACGTCGTTCAGCCGGTTCTCGATCGCGACGCCGCCGGAAATGTCGACGATGTCGAAGCCGACGATGCCGATAGCGAGCAGCAACACGACGAACGCGGTGAGTGCCGCCTCTTTCGCCATCGCCCGCAAATCGAGCGGCCGGAGGGCGGGCGCGGCAGCCGAATTCATCTATCAGACCTTCTCGTTCTGGGCTCGCCCGAGCAACCCGGTCGGGCGCAGGACAAGCACGAGAATTAGAATCGAGAAGGCCGCCACATCCTTGTATTCTATGGAGAAATAACCCGACCACATGGCCTCGATCAGGCCGATCAGCAAGCCCCCCAGCATCGCGCCGGGGAGCGAGCCGATGCCGCCGAGCACGGCGGCGGTGAAGGCCTTGATGCCTGCCAGGAAGCCGATGAAGAAATCGATCACCCCATAGTTCAGCAGGAAGATCAGCCCGGCGACCGAGGCCAGGGCCGAACCCATCACAAAGGTGATCGAGATGGTGCGGTCGACATCGACCCCGAGAAGCGAGGCCATGCTCAGATCCTGCTCGCAGGCGCGCTGCGCGCGGCCCAGCCGGGTGCGCGAGATCAGCAGGGTGAAGGCGAGCATCAGCAGCACGGTGAGCACGACGTCGAAGATCTGGAGATAGCTGATCGATACCGTGTAGTCGCCGCGCTTCAGGATTTCGAAGCCGCCAACGACGACCGGCTGGAGTACCTTGTTGCGCGCGCCCTGCAACACCTGCACGTAGTTCTGGAGGAAGATCGACATGCCGATGGCGGTGATCAGCGGCGCCAATCTGGGCGCCTGGCGCAGCGGCCGATAGGCGACGCGCTCGATCGTCCAGCCGTAGACGGGGGTCAGGAACATCGTCACCAGCAGCACGATCAGGATGGCGAGCGGCACCCAGGTTATGCCGGCGAGGCCGAGCAGAAGGAAGGTGATGATCGACAGGAAGGACCCGATCATGAACACCTCGCCATGGGCGAAGTTGATCATGCCGATGACGCCGTAGACCATCGTGTAGCCGATGGCGATAAGGCCGTAGACGGTGCCGAGCGTGATGCCGTTGATGAGCTGAGCGACGAAATATTCGTAGCTGTTGGTCATGCACCGAACCGCAACCGCCGACCGCCGGCCGAGCGCCGACGATTTCCCCTGGGCGATGGGTTCAGCCTAGCAGGATGGGACATGGGCGCAAGGGCGGAACGCGGCCCGCTCAGACGATGTTGCGCTCGCTGTAGGGCCGGTTGGCGACGATCCGTTCCACCGAGAGCGGGGTGAAATCGATGGTCCGCCAGGCGCCATGCGCGATCCATTCCGCGATGCCATGCCCCACCGCCGGCGACTGTTGCAACCCGTGGCCGCTGAAGCCGTTGGCGAACAGCAGATTGGGCAACTCGGGATGCGGGCCGACGATGCCGTTCTGGTCGAGCGTGTTGTATTCGTAGAGGCCGGCCCAGCTACCCACGACCTTGACGCTGGCGAAGGCCGGCACCCGCGCGGCGAGCGCCGGCCAGATGTCGTTTTCGAACTGGGCGTGATCGACCTCGAGATCGAAGGTTTCCGGATCCCGCTCCTCGGGCGGCGAGAGACCGGTGATGAACTGTCTACCCTCGGGCCGGAACCATACCCCCGACGTATCGATGACCAGCGGGCAGGCTTCCAGCTCCTGCCGGCAGTCGAACACGAACACGCTGCGGCAGCGGGCCTCGACCGGCAGGCGCAGCCCCGCCATCTCGGCCACCGATCGCGCGCGCGGCCCGGCCGCGTTGACGACATGGCCGCAGCGGAGCCTCGTTCCGTCGGCGAGCCGCGCGGCGGTGAGCCGGTTGCCGCTTCGCTCCAGGCCCACGACGGTGCCGTGAATGAAGTCCACGCCCAGGCTGCGCGCCTTGCGGCGGAACGCCTGCAACAGCGCATAGCCGTCGAACCAGCCCTCGCCCGAAATTCCGAGCGAGCCGATGCCGATGCCGGCTGCGTCGATCCAGGGGAAGCGCCTGGTCAGCGCATCCGGATCGAGCAGCTCGACCCGCGCGCCGTGGGCAAGTTGCAGCGCATGGATGTCCCGCATGACGGATTCGGATTCCGGTCCGCCGAGGAAGAGGTAGCCGCGCTCCGAAAGCCCAATGTCCGGCGCCTCCCCGTTCACGGCGAGATGCACCCCGACATTGCGCAGGAAGTCGATGCCAAATCGGCCGATCTGGACATTGACCGCGGTCGAGTATTGCTGGCGGATGCCGCTCGCGGATAGCGCCGAGGATGCGGTGCGATAGGTGGGATCGCGCTCGACCACGGCCACGGTTCCGCGGAACCCGGATTCGCTGGCCAGGAAAAAGGCGGTCGAGCTGCCGATCGCGCCGCCGCCGACGATGACGACGTCGTAGGTCCGCGCCTCCGTCACCCGTCGACCTCGAAGCGGATGCCCTGGGCGAGCGGCAGCGCGTCGGAATAGTTCACCGTGTTGGTCGCGCGGCGCATATAGGCTTTCCACGCGTCGGAACCGGATTCGCGGCCGCCGCCAGTGTCTTTCTCGCCGCCGAAGGCGCCGCCGATCTCGGCGCCAGACGGTCCGATATTGACGTTGACGATACCGCAATCGCTGCCCGAGGCCGACATGAAGCGCTCGGCCTCGCGCAAATCCGTGGTGAAGATCGACGAGGCGAGACCCTGCGGCACCGCGTTGTGCATGGCGATCGCGTCGTTCAGCTCGCGATAGCGCATGACATACAGAATAGGCGCGAAGGTCTCCTCGTGAACGATTTCGGCCTGGCCGGGCATTTCTATCAGTGCCGGCCGGACATAGTAGGCGTCGGGCGCGCGTTCGGCGCGGACGCGCACTCCGCCCTCGACCTTGCCGCCCGCCGCGCGGGCCCGCGTCAATGCGGCGCCCATCGCATCGAAGGCGGCGCGGTCGATCAGCGGCCCGACGAGGACTCCCTGCTCCAGCGGATCGCCGATCGGCACCGCCTGATAGACGCGCTTCAGCCGCCCGACCAGAGAGTCGTAGATCGAGTCGTGCACGATCAGCCGGCGCAAGCTCGTGCAGCGCTGGCCCGCGGTGCCGACCGCGGCGAAGGTGATGGCGCGCACCGCGAGATCCAAATCGGCCGACGGCGCGACGATCATCCCGTTGTTGCCGCCGAGCTCGAGCAACGTGCGGCCGAGCCGGGCCGCCACGCGCTGCGCCAGCGCCTTGCCCATGCGCACCGATCCGGTGGCGGAGACCAGCGGAACGCGCGCATCCTCGGCGAGCGCTTCGCCGATCGCGCGACCGCCGATCAGCACCGGGCACAGGCCCGGCGGAACCGCGCCGAAGCGCGCCACCGCGCGTTGGAACAGCGCTTCCACCGCGAGCGCGGATAGGGTCGCCTTCTCGGAGGGCTTCCATACCACCGCGTCGCCGCAGACCAGCGCCAGCGCCGCGTTCCACGACCAAACCGCGACCGGGAAGTTGAACGCGGTGATGACGCCGACCGCGCCCAGCGGCAGCCAGGTCTCGCGCATGGCGTGGCCCGGGCGCTCGGTGGCGATGGTGAGACCGTGGAGCTGGCGCGAGATGCCGACCGCGAAATCGCAGATGTCGATCATCTCCTGCACTTCGCCGAGCCCCTCCTCGACGATCTTGCCGACTTCGAGGGTGACCAGCCGACCCAATTCCCGCTTGTGCGCGCGCAGCTCTTCGCCGAACAGGCGGACCAGCTCGCCGCGGCGCGGCGCCGGCACCTGCCGCCAAGCGAGATAGGCTTCGTGCGCGCGGCCGACGGAGACGCGCGCCTCGTCGGCGGAGTGCTCGCGCAATCGGGCAAGCTGCGCGCCGTCGATCGCCGAGCGGGCAATCAACGCGCCGCCGCCATGCGCGGCCAGGTTCACGCCCAGCCGCGCGAGCAGCGCGACCGCTTCTTCCTGCGTCTTTGATTCGGCATTGGACGCCTTCCCTTGGACCGACATCCACGCCTGCTCCCTGATTGCGGCACCTGGCCGCGCATCTTGGAGCCAGGGAGTGCGTTTGGCAAAGCCCCCGGCCTCGCGCTCGGACCTTTGTCGCGAAGATTTTCTCGAGGAAAGATATAAACAATATCAAATAATTATACAGATCTACGAGGCCGCGAGCGTCTGCGTGGATTGACAACGATACTCGTACAATATATCTTACGATATATGTCTTACGCTAACACATGGAGTATCTGATGCACGGACATTTCGGCCGCCACTGGGCGCATGATCACGATCATGACCACGAACGCGGCGACGATCACGAGCGAGGCCACTATCACTTCGGCGGCCGCCATCGCAGGCACGGTTTCGGCCACTTCTTCGCCCACTGGTCGGGCGAAGGGATGGGCGCGCGGGGCTTCCGCATGGGCCGCAAGATCGCGGGCGGCGATCTCCAGCTGCTGATTCTCGCCCTGCTGGCGGAAGATCCGCGGCACGGCTACGAGCTTATCAAGGCGTTCGAGGAACGCTCGAACGGCTTCTACAGCCCGAGCCCCGGCATGATCTATCCGGCGCTCACCTATCTCGAAGAGCTGGGCTACGCGGTGGTCGAGCACGAGGGAGCGAAGAAGCTCTACCGGATCACCGACACCGGCCGCGCGCATCTCGAGGAGAACCGCGAACTGGTCGACTCGATCTTCTCCCAGCTCGATTGGATCGGGAAGAAGATGGACGGCGTGCGCCGGGCCTTTGCCGGAGACGAGGCGGAGGAAGGCGGCCGCGACCCGGCCGGCAAGGAACTGCATCGCCGCCGCAACGACCTGCGCGCCGCGCTGCACGAGAAGCGCGACGCCTCCGCCGAGGAGCGGCAGCGGGTGGCCGAGATCCTCAAGCGCGCCGCCCAGGAAATCCGCGGCAAGTGAGACGGCTCAGGCTTCTCCGCGCGCGGCGCGCCCAAGGGCCGTCCGCGCCGGGGGAGCCGCCGGCTCCGCTTCCGCGGTGACGCCCTCGGCCAGCATCCGCGCGATCTCGGCCTCGCCGTAGCCGGCCTCGCGCAATATTTCGCGGCTATGCTCGCCGATGCGCGGTGCCGGTGTCGGCGTTTCCGGCTTCCAGCCCGCCCAGCGCGCGGCCATGCCGAGGCCGCGCAACTCTCCCT
>JASHSH010000437.1 GCA_030040955.1 Rhodospirillales bacterium | reverse complement strand
GCGGTGATGGCCGAGTGGGAGTTCGGGCAGGCGGAGGATGCGCGCGCGGCCCACCCGTCCGTCGGGTGCCTGGACCTCGCGCGCCGCCGCCTCGGCCGGGATGTCGATGTGCAGCCGCGCGCCATCCTCGCACTCGATGACGAGCGCGCGGGCCGGGCCGAGCACGGGCAGATCGATCGGAGCACCCTCGCGCGCGACCAGGGAGGGCGGCAGCGCGCGGAGGAAGAACTCCTCGGCCAGCCGGCCCAGGCTCTCGCGCGCATGCGAGGTGGTGCGCGCGGGCAGACCCATCGCTTCGAGCAGCGCGCGCAAGCCCTCCTCGCCGACTTCGTGCCGCCCGCCCTCCTCGTCCCACCAGTGATCCGCAATGCCGGCGGCGGCGGCGAGCCGGGCGAGGATGCGCGAATTCGTCGGCCGTTTGCGCACCGGTCCTTGCGCGGGCGCCTCGACGAACAGCGCGACCGAGCGATACGCTAAGGTGACGGTGTCCTCGTATTCCCACGCGGGTGCCAGTGGGAAACCGTATTCGAGCCCGGTGTCGATGTCCCGGCGCCAGGCACAGCCGTCGCGCGGCTCGGGCAGGGTCGCGCGCACGTCCTCGGCGCCGCGATGGATCGCCACCGCCACCCGGTCGATGCCTTCCTCGGCGGGCGCGGCGAGCACGGCGATCAGGGTGGCGTCGCCGCTTTCCCAGTCCAGCCCGGTCTCCAGCGGGCCCGATTCCGAGCGCCATTCGACGTCCGGGATGCCCGAGGAATCGAAGGGCGCGCCGGTCAGGAACCGGTCGGCGCGCAGCGCGGGATGGTCCCTGCGAGCAACTCTCAGGTTCACGACGAATACGGCCAGATCGAATACATCCTTGGGCGCATTGTTGAGATCGAACCAAGTCGTCTCGTTGTCCTGGGCGTAGGCATTGTTGTTGCCGCGTTGGCTCTGGCCGAATTTCGAGCCCATCGAAAGCATCGGCGTGCCGCGCGCGAGCAGCAGCGTCGCCAGCAGGTTGCGCTGGTCGCGCCAGCGCGCCGCGCGGATGGCGGGATCGTCGCTCGGCCCCTCGACGC
Source organism: Rhodospirillales bacterium (assembly GCA_030040955.1). Classification (GTDB taxonomy): domain Bacteria; phylum Pseudomonadota; class Alphaproteobacteria; order Rhodospirillales; family Magnetospirillaceae; genus JASHSH01. The sequence continues at coordinate 6,662 of JASHSH010000437.1, read as the reverse complement.
CGTGGTTCCAGGAATAGTTGGCGTTGGTGCCGTCGCGGTTGTTCTCGCCGTTCGCCTCGTTGTGCTTGCGCGCATAGGCGACGAGATCGGCGAGGGTGAATCCGTCATGCGCGGTGACGAAGTTGATGTTGCGCGAAGGAAACGCATCGGGCGGCAGCATGTCGGACGAGCCGGCGAGCCGCGTCGCCAGATCGCCGCGCATGCCGGGATCGCCGCGCCAGAAACGGCGCACGGTGTCGCGGAACCGGTCGTTCCACTGGCCCCAGCCGGGCGGAAATGCGCCCGCGCGGTAGCCGCCGGGGCCGATGTCCCAGGGCTCGGCGATCAGCTTCAGATCGCGCAGCACCGGGTCCGCCTGGATCGCCCGAAGCAGCGGCGCGTTGGGATCGAAGCCCGCCTCCCGGCGGCCGAGCGCGGTGGCGAGGTCGAAGCGCAGCCCGTCGATGCCGGCGCGCGACACCCAGGCGCGCAAGGCGTCGAGCGCGAGCTGCATGGCCCAGGGCCGGTCCAGCGCCAGGCAATTGCCGCAGCCCATATCGTCGATGTAGCGCGCCGGATCGTCGGGCCGCAGCCGGTAGAAGCTCGCATTGTCGATGCCGCGCAGGCTCACCGTGGGGCCCAGCTCGTCGCCCTCGCCGGAATGGTTGAGCACCACGTCGAGAATCGCCTCGATGCCCGATTGATGGAGCGCGGCCACGCAATCGGCGATCTCGGCCCAGCCGCCGGGCGCGAGCCTGGGATCGGGTGCGCAGAAGCCGACCGGGTTGTAGCCCCAGTAGTTGGAAAGGCCGAGCGGCGGCAAATGACGTTCGTCGATCCAGGCGGCGGCGGGCATGATTTCGACGGCGGTGAAGCCGCCGAGCTTGCCGAACACCTCGCGCAGCGCGAGCGCGCCGAACGTGCCGCGCAGTTCCTCGGGCACGCGCTCGTCGCGCTTGGTAAATCCGCGCACATGGAGTTCGTAGACGATCGTCTCGCCCCAGGGGCGGTTCGGGCGGCCGGGCGTCACGGTCGGCGGCGCGGCGAGGATGGCCTTGGGCATGAAGGGCGCGCTGTCCGCCTCGTCGCGCGCGCCCTCGGAATAGGGGTCGCCGCCCCGGAAACCGAACATCGACGGGTGCAGCTTGAACGGCCGGTCGACGAGCGGCGCCCAGGGATCGAGCAGAAGCTTCGCCGGGTTGAAGCGGTGGCCCGCGTGCGGGATGTAAGGCCCGAACACGCGCAGCCCGTAGCGCGCGCCCGGCGCCACTCCCTCGACATGGACATGGAACACGCCCTCGCTCCGCTCGGGCAGCGCGACGCGCTCGGTCTCGCGCGCGCCCTGGGCGTCGAACAGGCAAAGCTCGATCCGGGTCGCGTGGGCGGAGGGGATGGCGACATTGACGCCGGTCGCGGTCGGCGTCGCGCCGAACGGCGCGGGGCTGCCGGCGGTGACGCGGCCGGCCATTCCGCGCGCCTCAGGTGACCGTGCTGGGCTCGGCGCGCCCGGTGAAGCGCGGGATGTCGGCGAGCGAACGCGAAAGCGCGATCAGATCGCCGAGCGCCTGGCCGGTCTCCAGCCCGTGGCGGGCCGGATCGGCCTCGAACCGCTCGATATAGACGCGCAGCGTGGCCCCGGCGGTGCCGGTGCCGGAGAGGCGGTAGACGATGCGCGAATGATCGGCGAAATGGATGCGCACGCCCTGATGCAGCGTGTCGGAACCGTCGACCGGATCGTGATAGGCGAAATCGTCGGCCTCGGCGATGGCAAGCGCGCCCGCGCGCGTGCCGGGCAGCTTGGGGAGCCTCTCGCGCAGCGCGGCGACGAGGGCGTTGGCGCCGTCGGCGTCCACCTCCTCGTAATCGTGGCGCGCATAGTAGTTGCGGCCGTATTCGGCCCAGTGGCGGCGCACGATCTCGGCCACGCTCGCCCCGCGCGCGGCGAGCACATTGAGCCACAGCAGCACCGCCCACACCCCGTCCTTCTCGCGCAGATGGTTCGACCCCGTGCCCGCGCTTTCCTCGCCGCAGATGGTGGCGAGCCCGGCGTCGAGCAGGTTGCCGAAATATTTCCAGCCCGTCGGCGTCTCGTAGATGGCGATGCGCTTGGCGGCGGCGACCCGGTCGGCGGCGCGGCTGGTCGGCATCGAGCGCGCGATGCCGGCGATGCCTTGCGCGTAGCCGGGCGCGAGATGCGCGTTCGCCGCCAGCACGGCCAGGCTGTCCGACGGCGTGACGAACAGGCCGCGGCCGACGATCAGGTTGCGGTCGCCGTCGCCGTCGGAGGCGGCGCACAGATCGGGCGCGTCCGGTCCCATGGCGAGGTCGTAGATCTGCCGCGCATGGACCAGGTTCGGGTCGGGATGATGGCCGCCGAAGTCCGGCAGCGGCTCGCCGTGCATCACGGTGCCGGCGGGCGCGCCGAGCGCGCCTTCGAGGATCGCCTTGGCATAGGGGCCGGTGACGGCGGACATCGCATCGAAGCGCATGCGGAAGCCCGCGCGGAACAGCGCGCGGATGCGGTCGAAATCGACCAGCGTCTCCATCAGCGCGCGGTATTCCGCCACCGGATCGACGATCTCGACCGCCATGTTGCCCAGCCGTACGTCGCCGATTCGGTCGATATCGACGGGCGGGGCGTCGAGAATGCGATAGCGCGCGATGCGCCGGGTGCCGGCGTAGATCGCCTCGGTCACCTTCTCGGGCGCCGGACCGCCGTTGCTCACATTGTACTTGATGCCGAAATCGCCCTCCGGCCCGCCCGGATTGTGGCTGGCGGAGAGGATGATGCCGCCGAAGGCGTGGCGCTTGCGGATCAGGCAGGAGACCGCCGGCGTGGACAGAATTCCGCCCTGGCCGACGAGGACGCGGCCGAATCCGTTGGCGGCGGCGATGCGCAGCACGGTCTGCACCGTCTCGCGGTTGAAGTAGCGGCCGTCGCCGCCGAGCACGAGGGTCTGGCCGGCGAAGCCTTCGAGGCTGTCGAAGATCGACTGGACGAAGTTCTCGACGTAATGGGGCGCCTGGAATTCGGCCACCTTCTTGCGCAGGCCCGAGGTGCCGGGGCGCTGGCCGGCGATGGGGCGCGTGGCGATCTCGCGGATCATCGATCCGCTCCCGCCCGCTCGTTGACCAGGCCGCGGAACAGCGCGGCGTATTGGCGGGCGGGATTGCGCCAGGATACATCGGTCTTCATCCCGTTGCGCTGGAGCCGGGTCCAGGCCGGCCGGTCGGCGTGGAGCTGCGCGGCGCGGCGGAGCGCGGCGCGCAACGCATACGGATCGACCGGCGAGAACTGGATACCGGTGGCGACCCCGGCGGCAAGCGCCATGGTGCCGGCGTCGATCACGGTGTCGGCCAGGCCGCCGACGCGGGCGACCACGGGCACGGCGCCGTAGCGCAGCGCGCAGAGCTGGGTCAGCCCGCAGGGCTCGTAGCGCGAGGGGACCAGGATCGCGTCGGAGCCGGCCTGGACCAGATGGGCGAGCGGCTCGTCGTAGGCGAAGGTGCAGGCGACCCGGCCGGGATTGGCGCGCGCGGCCGTGGCCCAGCTGTCCATCAGCGCACGCTCGCCCGAACCAACCAGCGCGAGTTGGCCGCCGAGCGCGAGCAGGTCGGGCAGCGCTTCGAGCAGCAGATCGAGCCCCTTCTGCCAGGAGAGCCGCGCCACGATGCCGAACAGCGGCCCGGCGGCGGCGGCGCCAAGTCCCATCCGCTCGCGCAAGGCGGAGGCGTTGCGGCCGCGCGCGGCGAGGCGGCGCTCGTCGTAGGTGGCGGGGATGTGGGTGTCGGAGGCCGGGTTCCACTCGCCGGTGTCGATGCCGTTGACGATGCCGGAGACCGCGTCGGCGCGCACGCGGAGCAGCCCGTCGAGACCCATGCCGGCCTCCGGCCCCATGATCTCGAGCGCGTAGTTCGGCGAGACGGTGGTGATGCGGTCGGCCAGTTGCAACGCGGCCTTGAGGAAGCCGACGGTGCCGTAATATTCGACCCCGTCGATCGCCCAGGCCCGCGCGGGCAGGCCGAGCACCGGCAGAATCCCGCGCGGGAACTGGCCCTGGAAGCCGAGATTGTGCACCGTGAACACGCTGCGCGGGCGCGCGCCCGCCTCGTAGTGCAGATAGGCCGGCACCAGCCCGCTCTGCCAGTCGTGGCAATGGACCAAATCCGGCGCGTAGGCGGGGATCGCGCCGCGCGCGAGATCGGCGCCGGCCCGGCCCAGCGCGGCGAAGCGCAGCGCGTTGTCGGGCCAGTCGCCGCCGTCGGGCCGGGTGTAGGGATTGCCGGGCCGGTCGAACAGATGCGGCGCGTCGAGCGCGAACAGTTCGAGTCCGCGCGCGCGCCCGGCCAGAATGCGCGCCGGCCCGCCGAACAGGTCGGGCCATTCGCGCGCCGTCTCGGTCTCCTCGAGCGCCGCCTTCACCGCCGGATAGGCGGGGACCAGCGAGCGCACCAGCACCCCCTCTTCCTCCAGCGCGAAGGGCAGCGCGCCGGCCACGTCCGCCAGACCGCCGGTCTTGACCAGCGGGTAGATTTCGGAGGCGACCGAGAGCACGCGCAGCGGATTCATGCCGACAGGCGGTCGATCATGGGCTGGGTAATGAGGCAGATGCCCTGCTCGGTGCGGCGGAAACGCCGCGCGTCCGCGCTCGCATCCTCGCCCACCACCAGGCCTTCGGGGATCTGCACGCCGCGGTCGACCACCACCTTGGTCAGCCGCGCGCGGCGGCCGATGTCCACATAGGGCAGGATCACCGCGTCGGTCGCGAAGCTGTAGGAGTGTGCGTGGACGCCGGTGAACAGCAGCGAACGGCGTATCTTGGCGCCCGAGATGATGCACCCGCCCGACACCAGCGAGGAGATGGCGAGGCCGCGCCTGCCATCCTGGTCGTGGACGAACTTGGCGGGCGGCGTGACCCGGCCGTCGGTCCAGATCGGCCAGTCGCGGTCGAACAGGTCGAGCTCGGGCACCACGTCGGTGAGGTCGATATTGGCGGCCCAATAGGCGTCGACGGTGCCGACATCGCGCCAGTACACGCCGGCCTCGGCCGAGGAGCGCACGCAGGAGCGCGAGAAATGATGCGCCACCGCCTTGCCGTTCTTGACCAGGTGCGGGATCAGGTCCTTGCCGAAATCGTGGCTGGAATTCTTGTCCGCGGCGTCGCGGCGCAGCAGGTCGGCGAGAAAGTCGGTGCCGAACACGTAGATGCCCATGCTGGCGAGCGAGCGGTCGGGTTTGCCCGGCATCGGCGGCGGGTCCTTCGGCTTCTCCAGGAACGAGACGATGCGGTCGGACGTATCGACATGCATGACCCCGAAGCCGCTCGCCTCGGCGCGCGGCACTTCGAGGCAGCCGACGGTCACGTCGGCCCCCGCCTCGACATGCTGCTGGAGCATCTTCTCGTAGTCCATCTTGTAGATGTGGTCGCCCGCCAGGATGACCATGAAATGCGGGCCGTAGGACTGCACGATGTCGATGTTCTGATAGACCGCGTCGGCGGTGCCCATGTACCAGAGCGATTCCGAGATGCGCTGGCTCGCCGGCAAGATGTCGAAGCTCTCGTTGCGCTCGTGGCGGAAGAAGTTCCAGCCGTTCTGCATGTGGCGGATCAGGCTGTGCGCCTTGTACTGCGTCGCCACCGCGACGCGGCGGATGCCGGAATTGAGCGCGTTGGACAGCGCGAAGTCGATGATGCGCGACTTGCCGCCGAAGAACACCGCCGGCTTGGCCCGCTTGTCGGTGAGTTCGAGCAGGCGGCTGCCGCGCCCGCCGGCGAGCACGTAGGCCATCGCGCTGCGCGCGTAGGGCGGGCTCGGCGGCGGCGTTGCGTTCATCTCCCCTCTCCCCTCGCGACCGTTTCCCCCGATCCAGCCGCCGGGTTCGCCCGGCGCTAGCCGCGGTCCTCGACGAAATAGAGCGTGGCCAGCGGCGGCAGCACGAAGCTGGCCGACGCGGGCTGGCCGTGCGCCGGCGTCTCGCCGGCCCAGGCGGCGCCGAGATTGCCCATGCCCGAGCCGCCATATTCGCTCGCGTCCGTGTTCAGCGCCTCGCGCCAGCGCCCGCCGCGCGGCAGTCCGATGCGGTAGTCGGACCGGGGCACCGGCGTGAAATTGCTCACCGCGAGCAGGGCGGCATCGTCGGGCCCGCCGAGCCGCAGCCAGGCGAACACCGACTGGTCGCGGTCGTCGACCACCACCCAGCGGAACCCGCCGCTTTCGCAGTCGCGCGCGTGCAGCGCGGGCAGGCTCCGGTGCAGCCGGTTGAGATCGCGCACCAGGTCGCGCAGGCCCTTGTGGGGGGCGTATTCGAGCAGGTGCCAGTCGAGCGAGCGGTCGAAATTCCATTCGTTCCACTGGCCGAATTCCTGGCCCATGAACAGGAGCTTCTTGCCCGGATAGGCCCACATGAAGGCATAGAAGGCGCGCAAATTGGCGAAGCGCTGCCATTCGTCGCCAGGCATCTTGGCGAGCAGCGAGGCCTTGCCGTGCACCACCTCGTCATGCGACAGCGGCAGGACGAAATTCTCCGAGTAGGCGTACATCATGCCGAAGGTCAGCTCGTCGTGATGCCAGCGCCGGTGCACCGGATCGCGGGCCATGTAGCCGAGCGTATCGTGCATCCAGCCCATGTTCCACTTGAAGCCGAAGCCCAGCCCGCCGGCATAGACCGGCTGGGAGACGGA
>JASHSH010000436.1 GCA_030040955.1 Rhodospirillales bacterium | reverse complement strand
CCCGGATTCAGCGGGTGGGAACCGGCTTCTCGCCCGAATAGTCGTAGAAGCCGCGGCCGGTCTTGCGGCCGAGCCAGCCGGCCTCGACATATTTCACCAGCAGCGGGCAGGGCCGGTATTTGGTGTCGGCCAGCCCGTCATGCAGCACCTGCATCACCGAGAGGCAGACATCGAGGCCGATGAAATCGGCGAGCTCCAGCGGGCCCATCGGATGGTTGGCGCCGAGCCGCATCGCGGTGTCGATCGAGATCACCGAGCCGACGCCCTCGTAAAGCGTGTAGACCGCCTCGTTGATCATCGGCAGCAGCACGCGATTGACGATGAAGGCGGGAAAATCCTCGGCGTTCACCGGCGTCTTGCCCATGCGCACGACCATCGTGCGCACCAGCGAGAAGGTTTCCTCGCCGGTGGCGATGCCGCGGATCAGCTCGACCAGAGCCATCACCGGCACCGGGTTCATGAAATGCATGCCCATGAATTTGGCGGGGCGGTCGGTCGAGGCGCCGAGGCGGGTGATCGAGATGGAGGAGGTGTTGGAGGCGAGATGGCATTCCGGCTTCAGCACCGGACAGAGCTTGGCGTAGATCTGCTTCTTCACCGCCTCGTTCTCGGCCGCCGCCTCGATGACGAGATCGCAGTCGGCGAACATGTCGAAGGAGGTGCCGGTGACCAGGCGGCCGATCGCCGCCTTCTTGTCGGTCTCGCTGATCTTCCCGCGCGCGATCTGCCGGTCCATGTTCTTGGCGATGGTCGCGCGGGCGCGGGCGAGCACGTCCTCGTTCACGTCGGACATGCGCACGGCGAGGCCGGACAGCGCGCAGACATGGGCGATGCCGTTGCCCATCTGGCCGGCGCCGATCACGCCCACGGTCTTGATCGAATCGGTGTCGGCGACGGCGGTCGCGGTTTGCTGGTATGTCACTTGCTCAACTCCGCTGCGAGTTCGGGCAGGGCCTGGAACAGGTCGGCGACCAGCCCGTAGTCGGCCACCTGGAAGATCGGCGCTTCCTCGTCCTTGTTGATCGCGGCGATGACCTTGCTGTCCTTCATGCCGGCGAGATGCTGGATCGCGCCGGAAATGCCGACCGCGATGTAGAGTTCGGGGGCGACGATCTTGCCCGTCTGCCCGACCTGGTAGTCGTTGGGCACGAAGCCGGCATCGACCGCGGCGCGGCTGGCGCCCACCGCCGCGCCGAGCCGGTCGGCCACCGCCTCGATCAGCTTGAAATTGTCGCCCGATTGCATGCCGCGGCCGCCCGAGATCACGATCTTGGCCGAGGTCAGCTCTGGCCGTTCCGATTTCGACACCTGGCGCCCGACGAAGCGGGCGCGCGCCGGCTGGGCGGCCACGGGAACGGTCTCGATCGGCGCGGGAGCCGCGGCCGCGCCCGGCGGCTCGAAGGCGGTGGTGCGCACGGTCGCCACCTTGATCGGATCGGCGCTGCGCACGGTGGCCAGCGCGTTGCCGGCATAGATCGGGCGGACGAAGGTATCGGGCCCCAGCACCTGGACGATGTCGGAAATCTGCGCCACGTCGAGCAGGGCGGCGACGCGCGGCAGCAGGTTCTTGCCGAAGGTGGTGGCCGGCGCGAGCAGCGCGGCCGCGCCCTTGGCCAGTCCGGCGACCAGCGGCGCCAGGGTCTCGGCCAGCAGATTCAGCAAGCTCGCATCCTCGGCGAGCAGCACCTTGGCGACGCCGGCGAGCCTGGCCGCCTGCTCGGCGACCGCGCGGCAGCCGGCGCCGGCGACCAGCACCCGTACCTCGCCGCCGAATTTCGCCGCGGCCGCGATCGCCGGACCGCTGGCGGGCGCCAGGCGCGCATTGTCATGCTCGGCGACGACGAGGACGGTCATCTCATCGTCGCTCCGCGCTGGCGCGCGACCGCTCCTTCGCGCTCCGCGCCGATGCTTGTCGTCGCTCCACGCTGGCGCGCGACCGCTCCTTCGCGCTCCGCGCCGATGCTTGTCGTCGCTCCGCGCTGGCGCGCGACCGCTCCTTCGCGCTCCGCGCTCATGCGATCACCTTCGCCTCGTTGCGCAGCCGGTCGACCAGCTCGGCGACCGATTTTACCTTCTGTCCGGCTTTGCGCTTGGGCGGCTCGTCGATCCTCACCGTCACCAGCCGGGGCTGGGGATCGACGCCGAGATCGGCCGGCGTCAGCGTCTCGATCGGCTTCTTCTTCGCCTTCATGATGTTGGGCAGGCTGGCGTAGCGCGGCTCGTTGAGGCGCAGATCGGTGGTGACCACGGCGGGCAGGTCGAGGATCACGGTCTCCAGCCCGCCGTCGATCTCGCGGGTGACCTGCGCGGTCGCGCCGTCGATGACGAGCTTGGAGGCGAAGGTGCCTTGCGGCCAGCCGAGCAGGGCGGCCAGCATCTGGCCGGTCTGGTTGGCATCGTCGTCGATCGCCTGCTTGCCGAGGATGACCAGGCCGGGTTGCTCGCGCCCCGCCACCGCTTTCAGCAGCTTGGCCACGGCGAGCGGCTGGAGCTCGGCCTCGGTCAGCACATGAATGCCGCGGTCGGCGCCCATGGCGAGCGCGGTGCGGATGGTCTCCTGGCAGGGCTGCGCGCCGAGCGAGACGACGACCACCTCGGCGGCCTTGCCCGCTTCCTTCTGGCGCAGCGCCTCCTCGACCGCGATCTCGTCGAACGGGTTCATGGAGAATTTGACGTTCGCGGTCTCCACGCCGCTGCCGTCCGCCTTCACGCGGATCTTGACGTTGAAGTCGACGACGCGTTTGACCGCGACCAGAACCTTCATTCCGCCTCCGGAGGCCGGCCGCGCCGTGGGACGTCACGGGCGTCCGTTGCGACCCGTTCAATCCGGGTTTATGTCGCAGTGCAGCATAAGGAGGCTACCGTTTCGTGTCAATC
>JASHSH010000435.1 GCA_030040955.1 Rhodospirillales bacterium | reverse complement strand
GTGATCGACGCGACGCCGCTTCTGCGCGCCTATGCCGGCCGGCGGTTGCGCCGGCTCTCCCGCATGGAGCCGCTCGACGAGCAGCGCCGCCAGCTGCGGCGGCTGCTCGTTGCGGCCGCCGACACGCGCTTCGGCCGCGACCACGATTTCGCGCGCCTGCGCGAGGTGAGCGACTTCCAGGTTGCCGTTCCGCTGCGCCGCTACGAGGACATGTGGGCCGACTATTGGGGCGGCGCGTTCCCGCGCCTCGAGAACCGGTCCTGGCCGGGCACCATTCCCTTCTTCGCGCTGTCCTCGGGCACGTCGAGCGGGACCACCAAATACATCCCCTGCTCGCGCGAGATGGTGCGGGCGAACCGTCGCGCCGCGCTCGACCTGCTCGTCCATCATCTGGCCAACCGGCCGGCGAGCCGCCTTCTCGGCGGCAAGAACATGATGCTGGGCGGCAGCACCGATCTCGCCGAGACCGCGCCGGGGATTCGCAGCGGCGACTTGAGCGGCATCGCGGCGGCGCAAATTCCCTGGTGGGCGAAGGCATACACCTTCCCGCCGCGCGAGCTTGCGCTGATTGCCGATTGGGAGCGCAAGATCGAGCGCATATCGCGCGCCGCCGTCGCCGAAGACATCCGCGCGATCAGCGGGACGCCGAGCTGGCTGCTCGTCTTTTTCGAACGGGCATTCGCCCAACGCGACCCGCCCGCGCGCCACCTCGCCGAGATATTCCCGAATCTCGAGCTTCTCGCGCATGGCGGGGTGAGCTTCGCTCCGTACCGCCGCCAGTTCGAAACCCTGCTTGAGGGCGGCCACGCGGAGACGCGCGAGGTCTATGCCGCGAGCGAGGGCTTCGTCGCGGTGGCCGATGCCGGGCCGGCCGACGGGATGCGGCTCATGCTCGACAACGGGCTGTTCCTCGAATTCGTACCGGTGGAGGAAGTGCGCGCCGCGCGCCCCGTACGACACTGGCTGGGCAACGCGGAGCCCGGCATCGACTACGCGCTCGCTCTATCGACCTGCGCGGGCCTGTGGGCGTATCTGCTGGGCGACATCGTCCGGCTCGTGAGCCTGCACCCGCCGCGCCTCGTGGTTACCGGGCGGATCTCCTATTTCCTGTCCGCATTCGGCGAGCATCTCACCGGCGAGGAGATCGAATCGGCGGTCGCGGAGGCCGCGGCGGCGATCGGCGCGCATGTGGTCGACTTCGCGGCCGGCGCGATCGTGCCCGATGCAATCGGCGCGCTGGGGCGGCACCTGTTCGTCGTCGAATTCGCGGAAGGCGCGCCGGAGCCGGCCCTCCTCGGCGCCTTCGCCCGCCGCATCGACGCAGAGCTCAGCCGCGCCAACGACGATTACCGCGCCCACCGCGCGCACGGATTCGGACTCGATGCGCCCGAAATCCGCGTCGCGCCGCCGGGCGCCTTCGCCGCCTGGATGAAGAGCCGCGGCAAGCTCGGTGGCCAGCACAAGGTGCCCCGGGTCATCGACGATCGCGTCCTGCTCGACCAATTGTGCCGATTCGTCGCGGAGCGGGCGGGCACGGCGCCCGCCTGATCCCGGGCGAAGGGAATCAGCCCTGGCGGGCGTCCTCGTTCTCCAGCACGGTCACGATGCGGGCCTCGAGCTGCTTCTTCTGCACCGGCTTCACCACATAGGCGCGGACGCCGAGCTTGGTGGCCCGTTTGATCATCGCGGGCTCGGTATGCGCGGTGAGGAAGATCACCGGCACGCGTATCGCCCCGTGCCAGTCATGCTCGCGCAGCCGCTCGACGAATTCGAGTCCGTCCATCGGCTGCATCGAGATGTCGCAGATGATGAGTCCCGGATCGGCCTCGGCGATCCCGCCCAGCGCCTCGTTGCCGTCGCGCGCCTGGGCGATGTGGGAGAAGCCGATCTCTTGCAGCATGCTGGCGACGGCTTCGCGGATGAAGTCGTTGTCCTCGATCACCAGCACGCGCAGCTGCGCGAAGGCAACCGTCATGGCTCTGCCTCCTCCCGTCCCAGAGTCGAACCCGCGGTCCACGCGATTCCGACCGGGGCGCGCGACCATCGTCCCACGCCTGGCGGCGATTTGCCACCCCGGGAATGACGCGCCCCCGGGGCGGGGCCCGTTCGACGGCCCGGCGGCCGCGGGTCTGGGTCTATTCGAGATTGGTGTGGCGCGCCCGCATCGTATCGGCGGTTTCGCCGAACCGCTCGCGCAGCTTCAGGATGACCAGCTCGAAGAAAATCATCTGCGCGGTCTCGAACAGCGAGCCCATCGGCAGGACGGAACGATTCGAGCCGCGGTCGTCGGCCATGGTCTGCGCGGGGATTACGGTCACCGTATCGACATGCGCGGCGAGCACGGACCGAGCCTGCGCGGTAACCAGCGCCGAGCGCGCCCCGGCCTTACGCGCGATATCGGCGAGCAGCTCGGCGGTGGCGAGATAGCCGGGGCCGGCCGAGACGATGAGCAGGTCACCCGGGCCGACCGGGGGCGTGGTCATGTCGCCCCACACCGCGACCGCGCGGCCCATGTGGAACAGGCGCATGGCGAAGCCGCGCATCTGCAGGCCTTCGCGTCCGCAGCCGAACAGGACGATGCGCTTGGCCCGCGCGATCTCCTCGATCAGCCCGTCGGCCGCCCCATCGCCGACCTTGGCGAACACGCCGGCCAAATCCGCCAGCGCGCCTCGCGCCAAGGTAGTGAGTGACTCGGTCATTTCGTTCCCTCCGTCGGGGTGGCCCGGCCGACGGACTCGCGTTCGACGACCGGACATTCCACCTTGATCCGGACCGGTTGGCCGTTGCGCATCCACGTCCCGTCGGCCAGCAGCTCCGCCGCGAGCGTGCCCATTTCGAGATGCGGCAGCAACACGGTGGTGAGCGGCGGATGGAGATGCTGCGCGATCTCGCGGTCGTCGTAGCCGATCACCGCCACGTCGGCCGGGATGCGCAGACCCCGCTCCTTCAGCGCCTCGTAGCAGCCCAGCGCCATCAGATCGTTGGCGCAGAAGATCGCGGTCGGCGGCCGCTCCAG